>CAJAXK010000174.1 GCA_903946925.1 uncultured Bacteroidales bacterium
CACTCCGATAACCTAAAAATTAAGAACCGCCACTAAGGCACTATGACACAAAGGTTCACAAAACATTGTTATTCAGAGCTAAAGGCTTAGTGAACTTAGCGAAGCGATATCACGCGATGCGCTGAGCTTGCCGAAGTGAACTCCTTTAAAATAAGCAATTGTGAGTAAACTTAGAGGCTTTGTGCCTTTGTGGCGAAAAAAGACTTGTCGGAGTGGACTCAAAAATAGATGCGACAATTCTCCCCTTTTGGAGTATAGCCTTAAGCTGCTATTTCAACGAAATTTTAAAAAACTTCGATTCGAGAGGACTAACAGTTGCACTGCCATTGGAAATATTGTTTCCTGTTACATCAACTTCGGTGGTTGGCAAAATGCTACTGTTTAACCCGCTTACAAGCCTTATTTCAGCATTTTTACCCGCTGTTTCACGTAAGTGGACAAGCAAATATTTTCCATCGTTGGATGGTTGTGCGGTTATTAAAACCACATTCGACGGCCAACCTTTTATAAACGAACCTTCCCAATTGTTGTCGCCATTGCCCGCACCTGGAATAATGCGGGTTAGGTAAGGCACTCGGCAGCCCCAACCAAATTGTGAGGCAAAATTATTGGTATTGTCAGCCGAAGTGGTAAGGTAATATGTCCAGGAATGGCCACCACGTTGGTCGGCATTGAAATTTGTAACCCAGTAATTATTCATAGGCCACGAAAAAAGTTTTGTACTCTCTGGCATTGCCCCGGCTTGGTAGCGGCCCGTATTTATTGCGCCAAACTGCATCAAAGGCATTTCGGCACTTCCAATTACAATTTGCGAACCCGCATTGCGAACCGAAGTAAACGTCTGCACCGTATTCCAATCGTTGGAAGAGCCTTTTATCTGATCCTTGCCAGTTTCCATAACCCCACCCTGAACTTCGGTAAAATGCTTGCCATCCTTAAGCTCGAAAGGAAAAGCAATATAGAAACTCTCGGGATCGGTAATGCTCTTTTTTACAATGGAGCAAGCAATATCCATACGTTTTTCGGTATTGTACAGGCGTATCTCGAAAGTATATCCTTTCGGGTTTTCGGTAGTTACCGATTCGCCATAAAATTTCAGGCTTGTCCAAATTTCACCTTTTGTTTCCGAATCGAACCAGATTTTGTCGAGCGGCAATCTTTTAAAATCATCCAACCTCTTGCTTTCCATCTGCGACCTGTTCCCTAATTGCTCAAGGATAAATTCACCCATTTTATAGGTTGAATTTGGGTCGAGCAATTCCATGCCCAATTCTTTGTCGTACCACGATTTTATTGCGCCTTTTTCGGGATCGGAAACTATTTTATACCATTTATTTTCAACAACTTGCGTTGAATTAGGGTTCGGAAAAGCAATTTCGATGTCCAAAGGTTTGATCGTAAATTTCTTATATCCAAAAGCCGGAATATCCTTAAGCCATATTGCCCAATACGTTCCGTCCGATCGGGATGAAATGGGCTGGGCAGCAAGCCTGTTCCCGTTATGGTCGAAAATCCCTGCCATTTTCCCCCTTGGAACGATTTGGTGATCAATATAAACGGTCGTCAATCCGGATCTGTTCCAGTTCAATGTATTGAAAACCAAAAGCGAAGGTTCTTTCTCGCGGCTGAATTTGCTTTGCAAAAGTCCCATGGCTTCCTCACCGATGGAGGCTGTGCGGCGGTTTGCTTCCCATGCATACGATTCTTTCAACGCACGCTGATCCATGGTTGGCTGGCTAAAAGGTTCGCGCACACTTTCCGAATAACCGGTTGTGTGTTCGGTGTAAAAAAGCAAGGCATTGTTCGCCAAATCAATACGTTCGTCAATTTCTTCGGGTAATTTTACCCCAGCTACCGATGCCATGGAAAGCCCGGCCACATTGGCTGTCAGCGTTGACGAAGCAACACGTGTTGTGGCCGATTCGCGGGCCGAAGCACCAAAACCATCCGTCCACCAGTCGGGCCAGGCACCCCTGACTATAGGAAACTCACCGCTGTGGTTTTTCTCCATGTTAAGGAAAAATGTTTCGTTGGTTGCCGTTGTAATCTTTGGCCATTCAAACGTATCATTCCATTGTTTTATCAAGTCGCTAGCAATAGTGGAAGGCGGTGAATTATCGGTCATATAACCTGAATGTTGTATGGCCATCTCATCAAAAGGGTATTTTTTGGCATCGAGTGATTGGAGGTAATTGAAAAGGTTGTTCTTAAACTTATCCATATCGCCCGATTGTATTTCGAGGACCGTATTGCCCAGCATATAATGTTCGGCCCTAAATGTAAGCACACGTTTTCCCGATGGCGATTCCCACCAAAATAGGGTAGGGATATCGAAACAAATCAAGGCGCGGTGGCCATGCGTGCCCATGTTCAGGTATTTGATCCCCAATTGATTAAAGTAGTCGTTCATGCACCAGCCTATGCCGTTCACATCGTCCTGCATGGCCGTGCTCACTGGAATCCCACTTGCTTTAATCCTGCCCACAGCCTGAAGTGATGCTGCAAGGATTTGCTCATCAGGAAGTTCATCGAAATTATAGTACATTCCAGTAACCTGGATACGGCCTTCTTCCACCCGCTTTTTCAACCTTTCAATCTGACTTTCTGGCCGGCATTTCAAATATTCGTCCACAGGCCACGAGGCTTCGCAAGTCCAGCGGAATTTGGCGTTTTCGGGATAATTATCGGTTGCATCGCAATAATCGAGCGCATAATCAATATAGCGTAGGTGTTCGGCCAAAATTTCCGTTTGCGAGCGTGTGTAGCCTATATCGGTGTGGGAGTGTTGAACCAAGTCAATTTTCCACTTCCTTACAGGATTCAGGGTTACAGTATTGGTCATGGTAAAATCACCGGCAACCACTTTCATTTTTACTTTTGTCGGGACTTCAACCGGGGTTAATCCAAGGTTAATGTTATTGTATCCAAATTTTAAAGCTGTGGTTTTGATCAATTTTCCATTGGCATATATTTTCGCTTCCACATCTTTCCCAAAATAGAAAACGGCTGCTTCAACCAATTGCAGCCTTGTGTTTCCTTGTTTGAGGATTGCTGGGAATGGGTTTAAATTCACACCCGTTTTCACAGTCTTTTTAAAAGTCATATACCATGACGAAAGGTTTGCATTGCTACCTATAACCTTTATTTTCAATGATTTGGAATGAGCAAGGTTTGCTGCCGGAATTCGCAAAATCATATAACCGTGGTGATCGCCATGCTGATCGACCATTATGGAATTAAACTGCAACATTGAACCTTTGCTTCCGGTAACTTCCCATTTTGGACGGGCATCGGTATAAAAGGAAAATTGCTCATCGCCATTAACGGTCAAATCCATCCTTGCTCTTCCAGGACCAGAACCAAGTGCGGCAATCCAAACAAAAGTTGCATACTTTTCTTTTATTGATGCCGGTGCAGGATCGGTTTCCCATTCCATAAAATCTTTGCCGGAGGTTGCCCGCAAAAGCATACTCTCGCGCTGTCCGGGAATGCAGGAAGTATATTCAAAATCCAGTCCCGAAATTTTGCTTGCATACCCATTTATCAGATGATCGTCGGGAGTAAAAACCGATTGCCCGAACAGGGAAGTGCCTGATAGAAATAGAATTGCAAATAGGAAAGTAAGTGTATTTTTCATTTGATTGTTGTATTTCGATTGGTTAAGAAATATTTCATTCTACTTCACAAAAGCCATTACCAGAATAGCCTCCGTATTTGATTTATTGGTTATCCGGTAACTTTTGGCGGCGGCAGGAATAACAAATGTTTCGGCATAAGCGAAGCATTGACGAATGCCATTTTTTGTTTTTAGCTCTATACTATTGCCTTCTACCAGGCTCATTACATGGCACTTACTTAGGGTTTCAATTTCAATTTCACCTGTAAAGTGATACCTGTACACATCGTACAAATGGGTTTCGTGCGTTGGCAAATGGTACAAAACCCAATCGGCTCCTTGTTTGAGTTTTACCGGTTTTGAAATCAGGTTCTGGGTAACATAATCACCTTTCCGTTCAAAATTGAGGTTCTCCATACCGCGATCAATATTTATTGGACGTGGTTTACCATCCAAATCGAGGCGCAGCCAATCGTACATTTTAAATGTAAAAATATAGGGCGTGGAACTGATTTCGAGCACAAGGTTATTGGTTCCTGAGCCATGAATCGTTCCGGATGGGATAAGGAACAAATCGTGTTTGGAAGCTTTATGTTTCTGCACAAAATTTTCGATTTCGATAGGTTCCGAATCCCTGAAACTTTTTTCCAATGCTGACCTGAATAATTCTGGTTCAATATCATCCTGAAAGCTAAGGTAAACATCGGCATTATCTTTTGTATCCAGAATATAGTACGTTTCTTCTTGCGTGAAATTTTCGCCAAAATGCTCCTTCATGTACTCAGGTCGAGGATGGCACTGGATGGAAAGGTTACCGCCATCGAATGTGTCCAAAAAATCGAACCTTATCGGGAATTCGTTTCCATATCTTTCGTAACAATCACCAAGTACCGATTTCCCTTCGAGGAACATCAGGCAATCAAATGAAAATTCCAGCAATAAGCCTGAACTAAAGAGAAGCAAGCCATTTTCCGGCACAATCAATTCAAACGACCATGCATAATTGGGCACATTTTTATTTAAGCCGGTAATATGATCCTTAATCCAATTCCCGCCCCAGGCTCCAGGCTCAAACCACGGTCGGACCCGAAAAACATTTTCTGCCATGGTTTTTATGGAATTCCTGAACACATTTCCATCAACCCAAACAGGTTCTTCTGGTCGCTGGGTATCAATAAAAATATCAATTTTCGGTAAAATTTCTTGTTTGTGACTGTTCAGCACAACCCAGTCAACAAAATAGAACCTTTTATACATTGATTTTGGGTCACTTGCCTTTGTAGCACCAAGATTGGCAATACTTCCGGCACGCGCCCTGAACTGGATTTCATTTTTAGGTACATCCAAGTAAACCAAAGTGCCTTGCAATCCCAAGAGTGACGCCCCGCAACCATAAACAATTTTCAATTTTTCGTTGAGAACAGGCTTGGTTTCCGCCAACTTTTCGGCATCAAAAAAATCAAGAAGTCTGAGAGTTGTTCGTTTTCCAAAAATCGGATCATCGCCACCAAGAAAAGGAGCAATAAGTTCTTCAATATCTGATGCTTCTTTGTATGATTTACTTATATCAATCCATTCTGCATCAATACCTTGCCTCGTTAATTCGGTATCAAGTTTTTCCCTGAAATCTTCAAAAAACACACCAATAAACCCATCAATAACCAAAAATTTACTTGAAACTATTTTTTGTGCAAGGCTCTCAAATCCGACAAACAATTGATTTTCTGGCAAATGGAAGGCTGGGTAAATATCGTATCCTCCACCATTTTGGGTCAAAGAGGAAGGCATCAGGTATTGTTCTGATTTTCGCCAATGGTTGTTTGTTGACATTAAAATTTGTTTTTCGGAAATATGTTATATGTCAAGAAGTTAACTTTATCAGCAATTTCTTATCAGCTTCTTTTTGCAGCAAACACAGATATTGCTAACAAATAAACAGCACTAAAAACAAGGACAAACAAACCGGCAGTTAAGCTATACGAATCAGTTAACCAGCCAATTAACACCGGAAGAACCGCACCGCCTGAAACTGCCATAATCATTAGCCCTGAAATTTCATTTGACCTATCGGAATATCGTTCAACCGTGAGTGCAAAAATGAGTGGGAAAACGTTGGCTAGTGTCAAACCGATTAGGAACATAATAACCATGCCCGCAAACCCTCCGGTGGCAAAAAGTAAAGCAATAACTGACAGAAGTGCGGCGAGTGCCGAGTAATGGAAAAAAGTCCTGGACGAGAAGCGCGTAAGCAGCAAAGCCCCAAGAAAAGTGCCGGCCATTTTGCCAAAGAAATATAGGCTGCGTGCCGATTCGGCATAGGTTTGGGTCGATTGGAATTTAATTAAAAAGTACTGCCCCGAAACGGAATTAATACCAACATCAATTCCAACCAACAGAAAAATACCAACCACCATCATAGCTATATACCCGTTTGACAGCAATTTAAGTGATGAAGAAAAACTTGCCCGTGGCCCGGAATTGGTTGTTTCTTCTATTTTAATGGAAGCCAACCAGATTACAGCTATCAAAGTAACAGCACCAAACACAACGAACATCAGCCGCCAATCGCCATAAGTTAGCGCGAGCCAACCGGCAAAAGGTGCGGCAATCATGGAGCCAATCGCTTTGATAAATTGAGAAAAACTCAGGAAACTTGATGTGCGGTTTGAAGGTACAACATCAATCAAAAGCGGATTAGCCGACACTTGCACGATGGTATTTCCAATGCCTAACAATGCAAAGCCAAAGAGCATCCCAAAGAAAGAATAAAGTAAAAAAGGGACCAACAATCCCAAAAAAGTTATTCCCATGCCAATATTCAGCATTAGCCGTTTTCCGATCCGGTCTTGCAGAATTCCGATTGGAACCGAAAGGAAGAAGAACCAGATAAATACTGCTGATGGGATAAGTTGCGCCAGGGTATTGCTTAGGTTAAATTCCGGCTTTATCCTGTCAACGCCGATACCGACGAGGTCGCAGAAACTCATCACGAAAAACGACATCAATACGGGGAAAACGTATTTCAGGTTTACTTTTTCTTTCATTTTTTTTTTTTTTTTTTGAAAATTACATTTTTGGGTACAATGGCTCTATTTTAGCAAAAAACGCATCGTCAATCAAACGGGCGCTGCCGATAATTGCAGCATTTTCGCGGAGTTCGGATATAGAAACCTCGATTTGAATTCCGTTTTCAGTGAATGCATCCAGCAAATGAGGGCCAAACTTATCGAAAGCCCCGGTAACATTGCCTCCCATTACAATTTGCCCAACGTTAAATTTTTTGATCCATGGCGCAAGGAAATTGCCCATATTCGTCCCAAACTCAACGAACAACTGCCGGGCAACCTCATCATTTTCAAATAATTCGGCAACCCCTTTAACCCCATTTACCTTTTTTCCGGTTAGTTTTTTGTATGATCTTTCGAACCAGCGTGTCGAAAAATAATCATCTGCAATCCCGTCCATCAGTGGGATGTACCATAAACACCCCATTTCGGGAACCGAATCGCCTTCCACCACAGGAATCCCATCTTCCAAAAAAGCAGTCCCGAAGCCTGTGCCAAGCGTAAGTGCCAATATCCGGGATGTTCCTTTTCCGATTCCAATCCACGATTCGGCTATCGCGAAAGCAGTCGCATCATTGATAAACCGCACAGGAAGCGTTTCCGGCAGTCCAAGCCTTTTACGGATTTCGTCATAAACATGCACACCATACAGGCTGAGGTATTTTTCATTCCCTTCAAAAAGCCCGATTCCATTGGCATAATCGAACGGCCCGGGCATGGCAAAACCAATTCCGGCAATTTCATTTTTTCCGGCAACTTCAATTGTTTTATTGATAGCACCGGTCCAGGCAGTAAAAATTTCATCTGCCGAAGCTGTATTGTCAACCTTTGCCTCAAAACAGGAACCTGCTATTAATTGATTGATTTTCAAATCAACAGCTCCACAACTGATGTGCGAACCGCCAATATCTATACCTATTGCAATGTGTGTGTTGTTCATGGGTAATCGGTTTGGTTGTTTTAGAATAAAGAGTGAAAACCTGTAAGCAACAAAGATATAATTTTTATAAAATGAAGCTTGATTTGTCAATTATTTTAGGAACAATTTGAACAAAATGCAATTCTTATACTAGCAAACAAATTTCCAATTCCGAATTAATGTATTTTTGCTCTTGTGGATGAGGGTCTGCATTGTTTTCAAATCAGTTTTTAGGAACTTTCAATTTTACACAAATGATTCAAATTATAGACATCCCAACCGAACAAACAACTGCTGCAACCGATGTGGTAATGGCTTTTGTGGCCTTAATGGTTACCTTAAAAGTTTACCAATATGGCAAGGATATTGACAGGAAAAAAACCATGATTTGGGTTTGGGCATTTGGCTTGCTCACATTTGCTTCGGCAATAGGTGCGGTTGCCCATGGTTTTCAGATGAGCAAGTTTACCAACTTTCTGCTTTGGCAACCCTTGAACCTGGCATTGGGAATAGCTATCGGACTTTTTGCTGCAGGGGTGGTTTACGATTACAAAAATTACCGTTTGCCCAAAAAACTTATCCCAATTTTATTGGTTTTTGCAGTAGTCTTTTTTACGGTTACAGTTATTATACCAAACGCTTTTATAGTATTTATAATCTATGAAGCCATTGCAATGATTTATGCCTTAATAGTTTATATTATTCTTGCTTCGCGCGGAAAAGTAAAAGGGGCCGGATTGATGGCCACAGGGATTTTGATTACCATTATTGCCGCCGCTATCCAAGCTGTTGAAACCATCAAGGTAACTTTTATCTGGCAATTTGATCACAACGGCATTTTTCATATTGTTCAAATGATTGGATTGTTGATTTTGCTCAAAGGGCTGCAAACCGAATTCCAATCGCGTGTTGTTAGGAAAGCTACCTAGCTGGAGGAGATTAATAGTAGAAAATCAACATTCTTGGGGCTGGGTTATTGGGAAATGGTTAATGGTTATTGGAAAATAGTTAATGGTTCCTGAAAAAGAAAAGACTCGCCAAAAAATCACTACCACAGAAAACCCAGCCCTGAAAGGGCGAAATCTCAATAACCGTGGGTGAAGCCCACGGAATATCAAAAACCAAAAAATCATCCCACATCGCAATCCGCAATCCGCAATCCGCAATCCGACATCCGACATCCGCAATCCGACATCCGCAATCCGACATCCGACATCCCACATCCCACATCCCACATCCGCAATCCCACCTCCCCAAAAAAACTAACTTTGTAACCATGATCTGGGAATCCTACAAACGTGGTTTTGACGCTTTTTTAAGGCTCGAAAAATCGCTTTCTGCCAATTCGGTGAATGCGTACAAGCGTGATATAGAAAAACTTACAGCTTTTTTGGAAGAGAGCAATATTGCGGTACAACCTACCGGGATCACGTTGTCACATTTGCAGGATTTCCTGAAATGGCTCAACAAATCGGCACTGAATGCCCGTTCGCAAATGCGGATAATTTCCGGAATACGGGCATTCTACAAATACATGTTGCTCGAAAACCTTATAGACCACGACCCCACCCAACTGCTCGATATGCCTCGCACTGGGCGAAAGTTGCCTGAATTCCTGACCATCAATGAAGTAGAAAGGCTGCTTGCAGCAATTGACCTTTCGAAGCCTGAGGGCGAACGCAACAAAGCCATTCTCGAAACATTATACGGCTGCGGTTTGCGCGTTTCGGAATTGGTAAACCTAAAAATCAGCAGTATTTACTTTAACGAAGGGTTTATGCGCATAAACGGCAAAGGCAATAAAGAACGCCTAGTGCCATTTAGTGGTAAAGCATTGAAACAGATAAATTTGTACCTGCACGAAATACGCAGCCATATTGACATAAAAAAAGGGAATGAAGATTTCCTTTTCCTGAACCGACGTGGGGCCAAGCTTTCCCGCGAAATGATTTTTACCATTATTAAAAACCTTGCTCTGTTTGCTGGAATACACAAAACCATTGGCCCACATACACTTCGCCATTCGTTTGCAACACATTTGGTGGAAGGCGGTGCCGATTTAAGGGCGGTGCAGGAAATGCTTGGCCATGCAAGCATCACAACAACTGAAATTTATACACACCTCGACAGGGCATACCTTAGGGAGAATATTATGGAACATCACCCGTTATACAAATGCAAGTAATACTGCAATTTATGCACTAAATCAGAGTAATTTATAAACTCCCTATCAACATAATTAAAGTTAATGGACGACAAAGACATCCCAATTTTGACAATTTCAGAAATATCTAACCTTATGGTAGAAATACCTGCCGGAAAAATTGAAATGAGGGACGATAGGACCAAGCAAAAATGGGTGGTTGAAATTGATGCTTTCCTGCTTTGCAAATTTCTTGTAACGCAAAATCTTTTTTCCCAGGTTTTAAACGAATCGCCTAGCACTTTTAAAGGGGAAAACCTACCGGTTGAAACAATAAGCTGGAAAGAAGCAGTAACGTTTTGCAATTCCTTATCTGTTATAAATGGACTGAATTCTTGTTATAGATTTGATAATGAAAACGATGAAATTATTTTCGACCCGGAAGCTGATGGATTTCGTTTACCAACAGAAGCAGAATGGGAATATGCCTGTAAAGCCGGCACCAGCGGAATCAGGTATGGCGAAATAGATGCTATTGCTTGGTATAAGGGAAATTCAGGAAACCAAACCCAGTGTGTTGGGATAAAGGAACCAAATCCGTTTGGGATTTACGATATGTTAGGCAACGTTTGGGAATGGTGTTCAGATATTTACGACGAAACTGTTTATGGATCGTACCGCGTTATCCGGGGTGGTGGGTGGAATGATGAAGAAAGGGGATGCATGGCTACCAACCGCCGTCGGAGCCATCCGCTTTTATTTAAAATAGATGACCTTGGATTCCGCTTAGCAAGGAATATGAAAAGATAAAGTTAAAAGGCAAAGAGCAAAGGTTAAAGGTCAAAGTTAAGACCATTGATGTAAGCACTAAATAATTGTGTCAGAGTTGACAATATCGGAATCATTTTGAAAAATTGAAATGCAAATTCTCTCAAGCACCTTTATCCTTTGCCTTTTGACCTTTGCCTTTTAACCTAAATTCAATGCGGAATTTACAATTTTATGCAAAAAAAAAACATCAACCTGATTTGCTACTAATCCTAAATCTACCAACTTCAATAAACATGAAGCTAACTATCTGGAAATCTATCAAATATCTGTTAATAATTGGTTTAGCGATATTTTTATTTGCGTTGTTCTATCCCAGGACTTATGATATGCCTCATATAAAACCAAGAGAAGAAACGCATTTCTGGGAGTTATCCACAGGTTCGAGGATTGCCTATACCCTCATTCCTACCAAAGGGGAAAAATCACCATTTCCTATAATTTTCCTGCAAGGTGGGCCAGGAGGATTCTACTCTGACGAAACCATTAACAGGTTCAAACCTTTGGCCGAAATGGGCTTTGATGTGTATCTTTATGATCAGGTTGGAGGTGGTTATTCCGAGCGTCTCGAAAATATTGAAGAATACACCGCAGAAAGGCATAAAAAAGATTTGGAAGAAATTGTAAAAAAAATTGGTGCCGGAAAAGTGATTTTTATTGCGCAATCCTGGGGCGCAATTTTGGCAACTCTGTATATTGCAGACAATCCAAATAGGGTGGAAAAAGTAGTTTTTACCGGGCCAGGACCAATACAACCAACTAATAATGGCTTGTCAACACTAAAGCCACCCGACAGCCTGCATTTGCGGGAACCCGTTTATTCGAATGCCAAAGCCAATAAATCTACCAAAAATCTAAGAAGTGAATTTGTGATGAGATGGGCAATGCTTTTTGGGAACAAACTTGCCTCGGATGTCGAGGTTGATGATTTTCAAACCCTGCTCAATGGTAAACTCAATAAATCAACGGTTTGTGACACTTCCTTAAGTGTAACTGCCGAAGGAGGAGGCGGATATTATTCACAGATAATGTCAATAAAAAGTTTAGCAAATGTGAAAGATCCAAGACCTGCTTTGAAAGCATCAAGTATTCCAATTTTGGTAATGAAAGGGCAATGCGACAACCAAAAGTGGGGATTTACAAATGAGTATTTACAGGTTTTCAAAAATCACCAACTGGTAATTATTCCGAATGCGGGCCACTCAATTTCGGTGGAGCAACCCAGTTTATACCTTGAAACTATTGCTGATTTCCTCAACAAATAAGCAAACCGGAGTAACCGATAACCGTTTAGGATTTGCGGATTGCGGATTGCGGATTGCGGATTGTGAATTGCGATTAAACCCCAATTGCCAATAACACTTCGACAAAACTCAGTGTCCGCCAATAAACCAATTACCAATACCCCACCAATGACACTTCGACCCTTCTCTGTGTCCGCAAAAAACCAATAACCCAATAACCAATAACCAATAACCAATAACCAATAACCAATAACTCTACAAAAAGTAAACGGTTGCGCCAAAAAGAAAAATTTCCTAATTTTAGTAACTACCCCAGCTAACCAGCGTAAGTTCCTGATCATCAAAGTAAAAATCAATTTGGGCATCTTCAAACGTAACACGGTGTTCGCCCCAGGCTTCATCGTCTTCGTCCACTTCCTTAAACCCATTTTCCTTCATCAAAACTATAATATTGTCCTTCGTAACATTAAATACCTTTGAGTTGAAAAGCACGGTTTCGAGATTGTCGGATTCAATAGTAATCAAGGTTGGCTCGCCGTTTGCAGCATCGAAAAAGAAATTCAGCCCCATATCGGGATAATTCCAAACAATGCTTTCTACATTGCCATCCATGGCGCTTTCGAGTTCTTCAACATCTTCGGGTTCGCCTAATAAACCTCTAACAATTTCGGGTGTACATCCAAACCTGATATCACCCATACCACTGTTCAATACTATTTGTAAGTCCATTTTCTTATGTTTTGATTGTAATTTTTAGGCTGTAAACCCATTGTTAATATAAATTTGTGCTAAAAGTAATTTTACAACTGTGGGAATTTTCCAACAATTATAAACACCGATTTCAAGCACGAAAAGTAATAATTATTTCAATGGCGAATCAGGTTCTTTCGCAAAAGTGTTATAAATTAATTTGTCAAGGAATTTTGGGATAATTTTTCCTAGGAAAACGGTTAGTTTTCCTTCAAAAAAAGTGAGGATTAATTGCCTTTTTCTTTTCTTCACCGCGAAATAAACATATTCTGCCACCTTTTCGGCCGACATCATGTGGCTTTCGTCGCGAGGGGTTTCGCCCTGCATAGTCCCATCGGCCAATAAAGCCGCCCGCCTGATATTTGATGTTGTAAACCCGGGAGCCACCACCAACACATGAAGACCCGTTTTCCGGTTTTCGACACGTACAGTGTCCAGGAATCCTCTTACTGCAAACTTTGAGGCTGCATAAGCACTTCTGCCAGGCATCCCGATATAGCCCCCGATTGAAATTACACCAACCAACGATCCACTTGTTTTTAAAAGGTGCGGCATAGCAAATTTTGAGCAATAAACTGTTCCCCAATAATTTGTATCCATTAACCGGTGCATCACAGCAAGTTTCAGATCAACAAAAAGTGCCCTCATGCTAATACCTGCATTATTGATTAGCACATCGATCCTGCCAAATTTTTCAAGGGCTTTTTCAATCAATGCCTTACAGTCATTTTCGATGGTGACATCCGTTTGAATAGCCAAAGCCTGAACTCCCGACAACTGTAAATCGGATACAATTGCTTTAAGTTTGGTTAGGTTCCGGGCAGCTAATACTAATTTTGACTTCCTCGCACCGAACTCATAAGCAAGTGCTTTTCCAATTCCGGAAGATGCGCCCGTAATAACAACTACTTTATCTTTCATAGTATCTGTAAGTGAACAATAATTCAATAATTTCCATTTGCAAGCAAACTAAAAATGAATCTCAAGCATTAAATTGTACTTTTGAAGTGCAAAATTCGTTTTTTAATGTTAACAAACCGACAACTTTTTTTGACCAATCTGGCACAAACCAGCGATTCGCCACTCGCCATCGAAATAGAATATGCCGAAGGTATTTATTTATTTGATTCTTCCGGCAAAAAATATACCGACCTTATCTCCGGAATTTCGGTAAGCAATACAGGCCACCGGCATCCGGCTGTTGTTAAAGCTATTAAAGATCAGGTTGATAAATACTTGCATCTGATGGTTTATGGCGAATACATTCAATCGCCACAGGTTCAACTTGCTGCCACCCTTGCCACCCTTTTACCTGAAAAACTCAATAATTGCTACTTTGTAAATTCAGGTAGCGAAGCAGTTGAAGGTGCTTTGAAACTGGCAAAACGTTATACCGGTAGAAAGCAAATTGTTGCTTTTAAAAATGCCTATCACGGTAGTACCCACGGTGCATTGAGCGTAATAGGAAACGAGGATTACCAGATACCATTTTCGCCTCTTTTGCCTGAAATTGTGCATATAGAATTTAATTCAATTACCGGTTTGGAATCAATTACCAACCAAACTGCCTGCGTAATTGTGGAGCCTATACAGGGCGAAGCGGGAATTATTGCAGGAACACAAGCTTTTTTAACGGCTCTCCGGAACCGTTGTACCGAAACTGGCACAATGCTTATTTTTGATGAAATCCAGACTGGTTTAGGGCGGACTGGCACGATGTTCGTTTTTGAAAAATACAAAATAATCCCAGATATTTTATTGTTAGCCAAAGGTTTAGGAGGGGGAATGCCAATTGGTGCATTTATTTCGTCTCACGAAATTATGCAAACACTAACGTTCAATCCGGTTTTGGGCCATATTACAACTTTTGGTGGACATCCGGTAAGTTGTGCTGCTGCTTTGGCCAACATCGAGGTTATTATTCAGGAAAAACTTATTGAAAGCGTTGAGGCCAAGAGCAGGCTTTTTATTCAGAGATTAAGCAAAAGCAAGATAATAAACGAAATACGTGCTGCCGGATTAATGTTAGCCTTGCAACTCGACAATTTTAAACAAGCAAAGGCGGTTATAGATAATTGTATCGAAAATGGAATAATAACAGACTGGTTTTTGTTTAACGATTCGTCCATACGCATTGCACCACCACTAACTATAAACATGGTTCAAATTGAGGAATCGTGCCAAGTAATACTTGAAGCTTTGAGTAGGGCAACAGGGAAATAGTTTTCGGTTTGATAAAAAGAGAAAACTGTAATCTACTCTAAACCTTTTTCAAAGTAATCAACACAATTTCTGCCGGGCAGTTAAACCTTACCGGCATACCGCTAACCCCAACACCACGGGAAGTATAGCCAATCATTTTGCCAATTTTCCACTTACCATGGTTAAAGCTTTTTCCCTCAAACTGGTGACTGATTAAGGGGTAACCATCTTTGAGGCAAATTTGACCGCCATGTGTATGCCCGCACAGATAAAGGTCGTATTTGCTTGCAGAAGCAGCTTTAGCCAATTCCGATGTGTGTACCAAGGCGATTTTGAAATCATAACCACGGGTTTCGAGGCTCAATAGAGCTTGTTCAGTGTAATAGCTAAAAGGGTCGTCGGTACCAGTTACAAGTATTTTTTGTCCGTCCTTAATAATCTCAACCGATTCATTTACAAGTAATTCTAATCCTGATTGGTTTTCGTACTGGGCCATAAGGTATGTGTCGTGGTTGCCCAACACGGCAAAAGTACCAAAAGGTGCTTGTATGTATTTCGACAAAATTTTGAAAGGCTTCAAAATCTGCAGTATGCTTCCCGAATTATCGCGGCGGTAATCACCCGTAAGGAAGCAAATGTCGAATGTGAGTTTTTTTATTTTTGTATTAATAATGGAAGCGAAACCGGGAATACTGTCAATATGCAGATCAGAGAGGTGTAACACCCTGAAACCATCAAAAGCTGTTGGCAAATTTGGGTACTCGATGGTTATTTCCGAAACTTTTATTGTTTTTGCATTACCATAACCTTTCCGGTAATATCCTATTATTTTAAGCAAAACTGCAAAAATATTCAGGAGTCGAACAAATAAATTCCAATGGCTCCTGCTTTTCTTGCCATTCTTATTCCTTAAAAATTCAAGGTTTTCAAGCACAGATCGGGTAGAAGCCCATATTAAACGCCTGTCCTTTCTAATTTCGGGGTCATTAATGAATTTGTACATAAAAAAAGGGTTTGGCACATATTAGTACTTTGCTCCAAAAAATCGAAAACGGTCAATAAAAGGCGTGTGATCCTGTCTTTCAGTCGAACTGTTGAAAACCCTAAAAACTTTTACATTAATCTTTTTGGTCATTGCTAAAACATTTTAATAACCATGATTCCAACAAAAGTGGCAAGTAACCCAACAAAAATACTGCTTCCTGTGTAGAAAAAAAAGTTAAAGAAATCGTTGTTGCGAAGCATTGACATGTTCTCTACGGCAAATGCCGAAAACGTGGTAAAACCGCCACAAAAGCCAACAGTTAGGAATAAACGCCATTCGGCTGAAATAAATTGGCCTTTCTCAGCAATTCCGTAGATAAGCCCTATTAGTAAACAGCCCACCACATTTACAGTGAACGTCCCGTAAGGAAAAGCCGAAGGGAAATGTTCTGCAAAATAACGCGATGCAGCAAACCTCGAAACCGTTCCAAGGAATCCACCTGTGCCAGCCAGAAGCATCAATTTGATCATTCGTACATTTTTTTTTGTTTTTGATAAAACTGAAACATTAACCAATAGTTTCCACTCAGGTTTAATCAAAAGTACAACAGAATATTTGTTTTATCCTCAATTATCAAAAACATATCCTAAATGAGTCCACTTCGAAAAGTCATTTTTTGCCACAAAGGCACTAATTTTCTAAGTTTACTCACAATTGCTTGTTTTTTAGGTGTTCGTGATACCGCTTCGCTAAGTTCACAAAGTTTATAGTACTGATTAACAGTACTCTGTGGTCCTTTGTGTCCTCCGTGCCTCTGTGGTTTTCTTTTTTAGGGTTTTCGGAGTGGACTCATAGTTACAATTTTTGATTTACCCCACACTGTTGCAGCTTAAAAAACAATTTTTGGCACTTTTATTCTTTTTTACTCTTGTCCTGATAAAATATACTGAGAGTTTTTTTTAACCAGACCTCAATGGTTTAAAATATTTTCGGATACTTCACCGGGTTATAATCGTGCATCATATTGTAGATGCAATCGAATACATCTTCAGCATTTGGGTTAGAGAAATAATCGCCGTCGGTACCATAAGCTGCCCTGTGAGCCTGGGCTGTAACGGTTCTGGGTTCAGAATCCAGGTAATTAAAGCCTTTTTGCCCTTCTAACACTTTTTGCATCATGTAAGCAGTTGCGCCTCCAGGCACATCTTCGTCAAAAAACACAATTTTATTGGTCTTTTTCAACGATTCGGTAATTGAATGGTTAATATCAAATGGTTCTAATGACTGAACATCAATAAGTTCTACCGAAATCTTAAAATCGCGAAGTTGGGCAGCTGCATCCTGTGCCACCCGGACGCACGATCCATAAGTTACAAGTGTTACATCGTTTCCTTGTTCAATTATTTCGGGTATGCCAACCGGAATACAGAATTCTCCAATATTCAATGGTTTCTTTTCCCTCAAACGGTATCCATTCAGGGGTTCAATAATTAGTGCAGGTTCATCGGATTTCAGCATTGTGTTGTAAAAGCCCGCTGCCCGGGTCATATCGCGTGGGACTAACACATAAACGCCTCTAATACTATTGATTACCATGCTTAGAGGAGAACCGGAATGCCAAATGCCTTCCAATCTATGCCCGCGTGTTGTAATAATCATGGGCGCTTTCTGGCCGCCAGCGGTGCGGTATTGCAAAGTTGCCAAATCGTCGCTCATAAGTTGCAGGCCATATAGCAAATAGTCGAAATACTGTATTTCGGCCACAGGCCTCATCCCTCTCATGGCCAGGCCAATACCTTGTCCGATGATGGTTGCTTCGCGTATTCCTGTATCAAAAATCCGGTTTTCGCCATATTTTAACTGCAAGCCTTCAAAAGTTTGGTTTACCCCACCAATTTTGCCAACATCTTCACCGAACATAACGATTTTTTCGTTCTTCGCAAATTGTAAATCCCAATTGTCGCGCAATATTTCCCTGCCGGGAACAAGCAAGGCATCATCGCTATATTCAGGATTTATGGCTTGAACCTTCAATGCCGATTCGTCCGATTCGCTGTAAAGATAGGTATTGAATTTTTTGCGGCTCTCGTTCAATTCTTCAGTTAGCCATTGAGTTACATTTATTTTTAACGAATTGGATGGGTTGCTGCACGAATCGCAAATAAGCCGAAGTATTTTTTTTGCCGCCGACATAATATCTTTACGTATGGGGTCGGCAATCTGGCGTAAATCCTCCTTTATGGAATTTATTCGGTCTGTTTTTGCACAATTGCAGCTTGTAACATCGGCTATCCGAAGGAAATCATCGCGGAGTTTGTTCAGTGGTTTTTGGTAGTTGTTCCAGGCTGTTTTTCTTGCATTCCTTACTTGTTCAACAGCTTCTTTCTCAATCAGATCGAGTTCATCGGACGTTGCAATATCCTGAGAAATAATCCAATTGCGCATTTGCGAAATACAGTCGAAATCCTTTTCCCAACTTAACCTTTCGGTGGTTTTATATCTTTCGTGCGAACCAGAAGTGCTATGGCCTTGTGGCTGTGTTACTTCCGTGATATGGAATAAAACCGGCACATGGTTTTCGCGGCAATAGCTAACCCCTTCATAGTAAATTTTGCATAGTTCTTCATAATCCCAGCCTCTGGCGGTATAAATCTTATAACCGGCTTTATCGGCAGTTTGCTCGAAGCCTTTAAGAACTTCCGAAATACTGGATTTGGTGGTCTGTAGTTTGTTTGGCACCGAAATGCCGAAACCATCGTCCCAAACCGACATGGCCATTGGAACCTGTAAAACACCTGCAGCATTGATGGTTTCCCAAAAATGGCCTTCGCTCGTACTGGCATCGCCGATGGTTCCAAATGCAACTTCGTCGCCATTTTTCGAAATGTTGGTCAAATGAGCCAGTTCAGGGTTGTTGCGGAACAATTTAGATGTAAGCGCAAGCCCTAACAGGCGTGGCATTTGGCCAGCGGTTGGCGAAATATCGGCAGATGAATTTTTCTGTCCGGTAAGGTTTTTCCAATGCCCGTTGCTGTCTAGGCTGCGGGTGGCAAAATGGTTGTTCATCAGGCGGCCGGCATTCATAGGGTTAAAACCTGCATCCGTATCGCCATAAATTTGAGCAAAAACCTCCTCCACTTTCATCAATCCGGCAGCAAGCATAAAAGTTTGGTCGCGGTAATATCCTGAACGCCAATCCCCATCTTTAAAAACCCGAGCCATGGCCAACTGGGCCACTTCCTTGCCATCGCCAAATATACCGAACTTGCCTTTGCCCGAAAGCACTTCGCGCCTACCTAATAAACTTGCCTGTCGGCTGAGGTTAGCAATACGGTAATCGCTTAAAACTTGTTCCTTATTGAAAAAATTTGAAAAATCCATGGGTCTATCTGTTGTTTTCAACAAGCCTAAAAATGACTTGTTTTGTTGTTCTTAAAGTGAAACAAAAATAAGGTTTACAATGTTGCCCCAATCAATAATTTTCTGCAAGTATCTCAAAATAAGCTTGAGGATGTTCGCATCCGGGGCAGTTTTTTAAAGCTCGGTCACTCTCATATATCAATCCGCATTTGCGGCAAATCCATTTCACTTTTTTATCTTTTTTGAAAACTTCACCATTTTCAATATTAGCAGCTAGTTTCTCGAAACGTTGGGCATAAAACTTTTTAATTTGGATAAAAAGTTTGAGCTTGGTAGCAATTTGTTTGTATCCTTCTTCCCATGCAACCCTCTCAAATTCAGAAAATAAGATGGAACACTGGGCGTTTTCGGCCTCAAAAGCAGCTTTTAGGTTTTCGGGTGTTGATGCAATAGGTTCGGCCTTAAAGGTAGAAGTTATATCAAGTTCACAGCCCTCCAGAAAGCGGAAAAGGTTTTTGCAGTGCGACATTTTTTGTTCTGCAGTTTCGGTAAAAATTGCAGACATTTGTTGGTAGCCTTCCTTTGTGGCAACTTTGGCAAACCATAAATATTTCTGAATGGCTTGGGTTTCAATAGCAAACGCCTGCATTACATGCCGGGCTGTGTGGGAGTCCTTAAAAATATCCATTTCTTTTCCTTTAATTTCAAGCAATAAAAATATACAAAAATTGGTTCATTCGTTCAATTTCGTGTGGTTTGGCTAAAAATACCACTTCAAAGTGTCTTCAATAACGCTGTTTATTAATAAGTTTCTACAAAATTTAAACCATGAGTCCGCTCCGATAACCCTAAAAATGAGAAAACCACGGAGGCTCAGAGGCCAAATAGGTGCACAGAGTATTGTTAATCATCGCTATAGACTTAGTAAAACTTAGAGGCTTTGTGCCACATCGGCAGGCGTTCGACTGAGCTCACGCCGAAGTCTCATTGAATTACTTTGTGGCGGAAAAAGACTTGTTGGAGTGGACTCAACCATGTAAAAATAAAAAAAAACGGTTCAAGTTTTTCTGAACCGGTCCCGTGAAAAAACAACCACAAACAAAATCTATTTACCTGTAATCCATTTTAATATTTTTTCATCATTTGGTTTGGTTTTTGGCGAAACCATATCTACAAAATTTCCGTTCTCGTCAATCATAAATTTTTGAAAATTCCAGCTAACCTCAGCATCCATCTTTCCATTCAAAGCTTTAGATGTCAGCCATTTGTAAATAGGATCCATGTCATCGCCTTTAACCGAAATTTTTTGCATCATCGGAAAAGTAACCTTGTATTCTTCCTTGCAGAATTGCTTGATATCGGCGTTGGAACCCGGCTCCTGACTTAAAAAATTATTTGCCGGAAAGCCAATAACCATAAATTTGTCGTCGCCATATTTTGCATAAAGCTCTTGTAAATCTTTATATTGCGGGGTTAGTCCACATTTTGATGCAGTATTAACGACCAATACTTTTTTGCCTTTGAGGCTTGCAAGGTCAAAATCAGCACCATCAATGGTTTTGGTTTTGAAACTATGGAAATTTGCTTTCTGGGCAAAACCAAATGTTACAGCAACCAACAGGGAGAGTGTAAGATACACTATTTTTTTCATACTATTATTTTTTTTAGTGTTTAATTTATTTTATTATTAGTTAAACAAACAGAATTATGATGGTATTGTTCATTTTTTATATTTCGGAGTATCGAAACACATATTCAATCACGTTTCCAGTGTGAAAACTCGATGATTTAGAAAACTATCAGAAAACGTCGGTAAAAACAATATTACTTTTTTATCCAAACTGCAGCATTTATAGAATTTGTTACTTTTGCTATGTTTATAATCTAGGGTTGTGGGTTTTGCTCTAATTCTGGTGAGAAAAACAGGTTATAGGTTTTACTTAAACTAGCACATACTAAACTTTATACTTTGGTCAGGAAATTAAATATCTTGCATTTTTACGCTGAAGTACCTTCGTACATGAACCAATGGCAGCGTTTTCATTTTATTGACGAATTGCAAAGGGAAGGGCATACAGTAACAATTTTCAACCCATTATCTTACCGCTCCATTGATGAAGCAAATGAACTACTTCCAAAATTTATTGCTCAATCGGGTGTAAAATTTGATTTGTTTATTAATCCTGCACCTTCAACCCTGATTTACAAACAAACATTACAAGCAATTAGCTCATTAGGTGTTCCTTCCCTTTTGATTTGTTTCGATAACCTACATGCACCCTTCATCCATAAAGAAATTGCGCCTTTTTTCGATTTGGTTTGGTTAACTTCCTTTGAGACCGAATATTTGTTTAAAAAATGGGGCTGTTCTACCATTTTCCTGCCTTATGCAGCTAATCCGTACAATTTTAAGCCTGAATGGGGAAAGGAAATTAATTCTGTTGGGTTTGTTGGAACATTGTATGACGACAGGGTTCAAAGGATTAATAGGCTGACGGACAATTCGGTGCCATGCCGGGTTTATTCCAGTATGTTTTCAAAACAAACTAAACCTGATGCTGGCAAACAATTAAAAGCTTCGGAAATGATTTCGTTGCTATTGAAATTATCGCAGTTTAAAATAGGACGAAAAGTGGCATATGCGCGCATACTTTACAAACTCAATGCAGGCGGTAACAGTTTGATTTTAAACGATTATCTTGAAACATCGCCATCAGTACCTTTCGAGGAAATCAATTCCATTTACTCAAACCATGCATTGTCTTTAAATATCACCGAACTAAGGAACACCTTCAATTTGAAACATCCTATTCATAAACTGCACCTTAGGACTTTCGAAATAGCCATGTGTGGTGGACTGCAAATTGCTTCTTTTGTGGAAGAGTTGGCCGGGTACTTTATAGATGGTGAAGAAATTATATTATGTAAGAGCGATGAAGAGTTTGTTTCAAAGTCGAAGTTCTATCTAAAGCCTGAAAATGAATCACTTCGCTTAAAAATGAAAAGAAATGCCCGAAAGCGGGCAGAAGCTGAACATACATGGAAGAATAGGTTTGAAGCGGCTTTTAAACAACTTTTTGGCAATTGATATATTCAGGGTATTTCTTTGCAAACCCATGAATTGGATTTAACTTTGAGACCACTCCGAAAAGGCTTTTTTCGCCACAAAGGCACAAAGTTACTAAGTTTCACGAAGTATATAGTGCTGATTAACAATACTCTGTGTTCCTCTGTGTTCTCAGTGCCTCCGTGGTTTTCTTTTTTTTAGGGTTTTCGGAAGAGATTTAACTTTTGTACCACGATTGAGGCAAAACAAGCGGGTGGGATTTTGTATTATCAATGTCGAGTGGATGTGGGAAGGTTTTGGTGAACTCTTTTTTGTTAATCCTGTCATTTCGAAGAAAAGTAATTTCAAGTAATTCAGGGATTTCGACATTGTTGCGCTTGACCGTTTTTCCCAGATTGTTAGGATGGATATGAACTACAGAATGTGAGTGTAAAAGTTTTGCGAAGGCCCTACTGCTCAAATCAAAATAGGGTTTGCTCCACAAGAGGTGCATCCAATGGAACTCAACAACAATTATCCTGAATCTATTTAATAATTGATCCGACAAAGAAAATATGGTCTCGTATTCATAGCCCTCAATATCCATTTGCAATAATAAGTCACTGGTTGTGTTAGGTAAAACCTGATTCGCCCAGCTATCAAGGGTTATAAAATCGGCATCGTTTGTTGAAGAAATGAACTTTTTTAAAAAATGAAACCTGGAATGGTTTTCGGGCAATTGATTTATCGATTTATCTGCCATAAAGACTTCCATGCCTCGGTTGGCACAGTCTTTTTCAAAACCAGCAATCGTTGATACACCAGGAGAAAAACAGGCTTCAATGCCTTCAAAATCATCTGGGACTAAATACCCACCGTCGGAATCAGGGCCTAATCTTATAAGCGGTTTGTCAGTGGTAATTGGGCGTAACGATTTTATTAGGTTAATTAAATCAACAGGTTGCGTTGAAGGTGTTACAGCAATATTCTGATGTAAAAGGAAGTTTATTGTGGAGTTCCGTAAGGAGTTTAATAAATTCATTATTTTGTTATTAGGGTATTTTTACCTATTTATCTTTCTCTTCTGGTTACTATCTTGTAGTCTGCTTTTTAGATTTTAATTCTCAGACTTGCTTGTTTTTCTTCTGTAGTTGAAGACTGGTGCAAATTTATGGCAATATTCGTTAAGTTTGGAGCAACTAGACAAACCCATTCATTTTAAGCCTTAACAAATAAAATTTTTTAGGTTATTTTTTTTGTTTTCAATGCTTTAATAGCAGACAAATAAAATTCTGGAATTTCTCGTCTGTAAAACAAGTAAGTAAGTACTGTTGAAATTATTGCATAGAATAGCAATACCCAAAAATAATCGGATGGAGATAAAACTATATAAACGATTATTACAGAAATGGTTACCAAAAGAGGCAAAATAATTTGTTTTTTTAAAGATAAATCGAGTTCCATTATTTTTCTGCTTTCCATATACATAAATACAATTTGGATCGGTTTTGTTAGAAGGCTCGCCCAAACAGCCCCCATCAGCCCAAAGAATTTAACCGCAATAACCGTTAGCAAAACTTGTGCTAAGGCTGAAAATGCGAAAGCCATTGTCAATAAATCGGACCTCTTTTTAGCTAAAAGTGGAAACGAATATATCTGGCGTAAACTTATAAACATAAACCCTAAACCCAATATGGGCAAAAATTTGAATGATTCGTAATAAATGGTGTTTTTAACAATCAACGGTACTAAGAATGGGACCGCAATAGTATAAAGTGGTATGGCAATAATACTTACGGCTGAAAATCCATTAAAATATTTACGTACATCAGCTTTGCTTTGTTCAGTGGGTTCATTTGTCCAATTACCGAAAACCAGAGGGATTATGGCAGATGATAACCCATTTTGAAGAAACTCAATCACAACAAGGCATTTAATCGCAAAATCAAATATGGCAACATCGGTTGGTGATAAAAAATGCCCGATTATAAATTTGTCAATATTGGCCAATGTCCATGATAGCAATTGATAAAAGACCAGAAACGTACAAAACTTTCGGAATAATGGCCAATACCTCCCTGAAAACCGCAATCGATATTCTCTGTTGAAATAGAAAATAGCCAGAAAAAATATTCCTGTCCCCGAAAGCAAGCGCCCCCACATCGGCCCCTGAAGGGAATATTTGTTTAAGCTTAACCAAGTTAAAGAAATTGAGATAGTAAGTATGAAATTAAATAAATTCATGAACATATACTTGTTCGAACGTTGCTGGTAAATAAGCAAACTGGTGTAAGTTTTAAACATGCTATTAAAAAAAGCCGTAACAACGGCCATCAAACCATAAGGGAAAAACAAAAGCTGTGTTTTTTGGGAACCGGAATTATTGAATAAATTAAATATCGATTCCCCAACCAACAACGAAGATAGTATGACAAATGTACCAATGATTAGGAGAGAAAGTACAATAGTGCCGATTATTTCTGTAAGCACTGCTGGATTGTTTTTGTTGTCAATAAATGAGATACCTATATAGTTATCGAAACCAAAATTGAAAATTACTTGCAGAAACATGGTTATAGCTATGTACAATGCAAAAATCCCAAATTGGTCAGAGGTAAGCCAGTTTGTGTAAAAAGGCAATAAAACCAAGCCCGATGCAAGTGGTAATGCACCTGTTATGGTGTAAATTAACGATTTGCTAATAAATTGCCGTTTGATCATAAGTTTAAAATAATTCACTTTAATCCAAACCCTTGATGGATTCGGTTTAAGGCGCAAAGTTACAAAACATGGGTTCGATTTTTCGTTAAAAGTGAAATTGCGGTAAAGCTGCTTAATCTGTTTTATAGACTTTTCTCATTTCTGGCATTTTAGCTACAAAATCGGTAGTGATATAGGATACAAAACAAAGTCGTGATTCTCATTTCTTTTAGTAAAATTCAGTTTATAGGAATTTTGATTCATACATTTGCACTTTATTAAATGGAAATGTACGTACACATTTTTGCAAACCAGACTGCTTATAGCTGGGCATTGCTCAACTTGTTAGAAAAGGAAATTGATATTGAAAACCACATTTTTGTTTTTGGTATTGGTAGGGATCATCCAATGGATTATCCTTATAGCCCTCACCTGCAAAAGCATATATTATACATGAAGCAGCCGGGGCAGCTTATCCGAATCCTAAAACTTATTTTTAGTGCTAAATGGATATATATACATTTATTGGCCTATGACCCAACCTTGTTTTTTTGGTCGCTTAACAGTGAATTGTTAAAAAAATCAACATGGATTGTATGGGGGAGCGATATTTATGCTTTCCAAAAAAAACAGCAAAGCCTGAGAACCCGTATTTATGAGCGTTTACGGCAACATATTATTCCCCAGTTTCCCGAAATTGCTGCTTTCGTTCCAGAAGACTTTGATATAATAGCCTCATTATATAATAGTAAAGCCCGATACTTTCCTATTTTATACCCATTGCCTGTAGATGTAAGGCAATTAGATACTGTAAAAGATTTACCAACTAAAGGCACTTTTTCTGTTATGATCGGCAATTCCGGCGATCCGACAAACAACCATTTTGAAATGATCGAACTGCTTTCTGTTTTCAGGAATGAAGACTTGAGGGTGTTTTGTCCCATGGCTTATGGCGGTACGCACGAATATCGTGAATTGGTCAACTCGAAAGGAATCTCTACCTTTGGAGACAATTTCATCCCTTGGCTTGAAATGAAAGGTAAGCAGGAATATGCAGAACAGCTTGCAGGTATTGATGTTGCAATTATGAACCATAAACGTCAGCAAGGCCTGGGCAATATTTTGGCTTTGCTTTATCTTGGTAAAAAGGTTTTCATAAGGGAAGAAGTAAGTTCATATTCATTCCTTTCACGGAACAACTGCAAAATTTATCCTGTTAAATCGCTTTTAGGGCTTAAATTTTCTGATTTCCGCAAACCAATGGACGAAAAAGAATCAACAATATCCAATGTTGGAAAAATAATGCAGGAGGATTATGCAGCCAACCTTTGGAAAAACCTGTTAAATCAACATTAATTGTGATAAATGTAACCAAATCATATTTCCCTCAGCGCGAGAAACTCGACAAGTATATTGACCAAATATACGCATCGGGATGGATGACCAACAATGGCAAACTTCTTGAAGAACTTGAACAAAGGCTAAAGGCGTTTTTGGGTGTAGAATATTTAGTTTTAGTATCCAATGGAACCCTTGCTTTACAAGTGGCTTACCATGTTTTAGGTATAAAAAACGAAGTTATAACTACCCCTTTTTCATTTGTTGCCACAACCAATAGCTTGTTGTGGGAAAACCTGACCCCGGTTTTTGTTGATATTGAGCCACACACATTTAACATAGATCCAGGCTTGATAGAAAGCGCAATTTCCCCAAATACAACAGCAATCCTGCCGGTTCATGTTTTTGGCAATGCGTGCGAGGTGGAAAAATTGGACATTATTAGCAAGAAATATTCTTTAAAGCTTATTTACGATGCGGCACATGCTTTTGATGTAAGCGATGGTAACAGCAACGTATTGCGTTATGGCGATGCTTCCACTCTCAGTTTTCATGCCACTAAAATATTTCATACAATTGAAGGCGGTGCCATTATTTTGCATAATGAAGAAGATTACACGAAAGCAAAATTGCTTATAAACTTTGGTATTTCTGATTACGATAAGGTTGATTTACTTGGGATAAACTGTAAAATGAATGAGTTCCAAGCCGCCATGGGGTTGGCAGTCCTTGATGATTTTGAGCAAATTAGCATCGGTCGTGAAAGGGTTTGGGAAAAATACGTGGATGCTTTTACAAAAATACCTGAAGTTCAATTGCAGGTTAATAATGAGAGGTTCAAGAATAACTATTCGTATTTCCCTGTTGTTTTTCAAAGCGAAGCAAAGTTACTGGAAATAAAACAGGAATTGAACAACCAAAATATCAATCCCCGCCGTTACTTTTATCCATCCCTTAACCGGTTGGAGTATTTGCAACATGCAAACCCTTGTCCTGTTTCAGAATCGCTTGCTAAACGCATACTGTGTTTGCCAATTTTCCCTGATCTTGATGAAAACGCCCAAGATGCCATTATTAAAATCATAATCGATAAACTTATTAAATAAAATGGAAACATCATTCCTGAACACAGAAGAACTTCAGAATTTCGGTTTTAAGTCATTTGGATCAAATGTTTTGATTAGCCGGAAAGCTTCAATATATTCCCCCCAATTGATAAGTATTGGAAACAATGTACGGGTGGATGATTTTTGTGTTCTAAGTGGAAATATTACTTTGGGTTCTTATATTCATATTTCGGCCTACACTGCACTTTATGGACGATATGGTATAACTGTTGCAGATTTTGCAACCATTTCGGGCAGGGTTTCTATTTATAGCCAAAACGATGATTATAGTGGCAATTTTTTGACAAACCCCATGGTGCCTGTTCAATATTCTAATATTACCGGAGGAGAGGTGTTTATTAATAAACATGCCATAATAGCAGCAGGTTGTATTATTTTGCCTAATCTTACTATTGGAGAGGGTGCGTGTCTCGGGGCGATGAGTTTGCTGAAAACCAACGCAGAAGCCTGGATGGTTTACGCTGGTGTTCCGGCAAAGTTAAAAGGTCCGCGAAATACAAGGATACTTGAACTCGAAAAACAAATGCTTGATGTTTAGCTTATAAATACTGCCAATAATTGTAATGCAGACTGATAAAAAAAAATTAATATAGGATGAAAGAATTCTACCGTTTTTTAGTGAAAATTGGAATTGACCCCTTAGCCTTCTTCTACTTCTTGAAAGGGATACCCTCTTTTATAAGTGATTATCTAAAATTCAAGAGACTTTTGGTGGATAAAAAGGAATTTCCTATTGGCACAATCTATCCATTAATGATGAACAAATATTCCAATAGTGGGACAATGAAAGGAGCGTACTTTCACCACGATTTATGGGTCGCACGTGATATTTATAACTCAAAACCTATCAGACATGTGGATATTGGTTCCAGAATTGATGGTTTTGTTGCTCATGTTGCCATTTTTAGGGAGATCGAGGTTTTTGATATCCGTATGCAAACAAGCAAAGTTAAAAATATCGTTTTTAAGCAAGCTGATTTTATGCAGCTTCCCTCTGATCTTATAAGCTATTGCGATTCTATTTCATCGCTCAATGCTATAGAGCATTTCGGACTTGGCCGTTACGGTGACCCGATTGACCCTTATGGACATTTGAAGGGAATTGAAAATATTACTTCTATGCTTAAACCTGGTGGTATATTTTACTTTTCGGTCCCACAAGGGAAACAACGAATAGAGTTTAATGCACATAGGGTTTTTAATCTCTCTTATCTTTTAAAAGTACTTGACAAAAACTTTATTGTTGAATCCTTCAGCTATATAGACGATAAAGGCGATTTAAATGAAAACGTTGAATTGATTGATGAAAAAATAAATAATAATTACGGCTGTAATTTCGGGTATGCCATCTTTAAGTTAAAGAAAAGGATTGTTTAAGGTTACCCAAAACACCTCACTTGCTCAAGCTTTATTTGGAGAAGTTTGTTTAAATGAATAAAAATCATCGATATCTGGATTATTGCAAAATCATAAAACATTTTCAATAAACCCAACTATCCTCTCAGCTGTTTTACCGTCCCAAAGTTGTGGGATGATTCCTTTTTTCCAGTTGCCATCAAGGATTTGGAGCGAGAAATCAACTATTTTTTTTGTGTCGCTCCCGGCCAATTCATTTGTGCCTTCGGTTATGGTTATTGGCCTCTCGGTGTTTTCGCGCAAAGTGATACAGGGAATTCCATACACCGTAGTTTCTTCCTGTATACCTCCACTATCGGTGAGTACAAATTTAGATGCAGAAATTAATTTGCCAAAATCATAATATCCCAAAGGGTCGCAAAGTGTAAGATTAGTCATAGAAGTGATATAACTTTCTAAACCTAAATCGCTTATCATTTTACGTGTCCGTGGATGAACCGGAAAAATAATCCGGATTTTTGTCTGGATTATAAAAAGCGCATCTAAAATCCGTTTGAAAGTTATCGGATCATCAACGTTAGATGGACGGTGTATGGTTAAAGTAACAAATTCTTTTTCTTTGAGGTTGAACTTATCAAGTATAGCTGATGCCTGTATGCCTGGCTGGTGCATCATTAAAGTATCTATCATAATATTCCCAACCAATTGGATTGATTCAGGCGAATGGCCTTCAGCCAATAAATTATCAACTGCATCCTGCGAGGGTGGAAGCAACAAATCAGCAATCGAATCGGTAACCAAGCGGTTTATTTCCTCTGGCATAGTCCTGTCACGGCTTCGGATACCAGCCTCTACATGTATGGTTTTTATTCCTTTTTTTGCGGCCACCAACGTACATGCCATAGTTGAATTTACATCGCCAACAACTAAAATAGCATCTGGTTTAACTTCGTCGCACACTGTATCAAACTTTTCCATGATATGTGCTACTTGTTTGGCATGTGAAAACGAGCCAATGTTGAGCGAAATATCTGGCCTTGGTATTTTCAATTCCTCAAAAAACGTGTCCGACATCTGTGCATCGTAATGTTGCCCTGTATGTAACAGTATTGGTTCGATGCTGCTGGAAAACTTCATGCAATGCATGATTGGGGCAATTTTCATGAAGTTAGGACGGGTTCCTACTATATTTATGATTTTGAGCGGTTTAACCATTATTTATGTTTCCTTAAAATCTTATTTGTTTGTAATTGAATCCAACAATCCGGCAATTGAACCAGTGAGTGTACGGCGTGAGAATTGATTAATGGATCCGGTTGATACAGCCAGCTTGCCATCTTTGTATTTGGCGTAAAATTCAAAAATAGTTGCTTTCAGGTTTATCGAATCATTAAAATCTACAACAACACCGGCACCTGAATCCCTAATTATAGAGGCCGAATCGCCACTATGTGGGGCAATACAAAGTATTGGGCGATAAGAAGCCAGATACTCGAATATTTTCCCGGGAATTATACCTGCCACATTTGGGGTATTGTTGATGAGTAGCATCAAAACTTGCGAACGCGAGGCTTCGGCAATAACATTCTTATGTGGCATATAATCAACTTTCTTTGCTTTTTCTATAAGCCCTTCTTTTTCAAGTTGTTCAAAAACAGCAATATCTGTTTTGCCTATAAATTTAATCTCCAAATCGGCAGCAAACGTTTTGTTCTCTGTGCAGATTTCTTTTAACGTAGCCCACAAGAAATTTGGGTTCCTATCTTTATTCAGGGATCCGATATGGGTCAAAGTAAATTTCTTGTCCAACTCACCGTTGTTTTGACCAAAATCAGCAGGGTCAAACCCATTTGTTACTACTTCAATTTTCCGTGGATAAAGTGCTTCGAGATCTTTCCCCCAATTTTTGCTAACGGTTGTAACAATATCGGCTTTTGCCAATACCGATTTTTCAAGTCGTTTATGTTTGTTATCGGCAATTTGTGTTAACCGCAATTGGTGGTAGAAATCTATTTGTGTCCAAGGATCGCGGAAATCGGCTAACCATGGGATGTCCAATTCATTTTTCACACCAAGGGCAATAAGGTGCATAGAGTGGGGTGGGCCTGTTGAAATTATAGCATCTACAGGATTGTCTTCCAAGAAATTAATTAGAAATTTAATTGAAGGTTTTATCCAGAATTTTCGTGCATCGGGGATAAAAAAATTGCCACGTACCCATGTTGAAAAGGCTTCCGCCATTCCAGGTTTTTTCTTCTCGTTCAGGAAACCAGCATTAACTTTTTCCCCCTTTTTCATCCCAACTAGCTTTTTGTAGAACTCATAAGGTTCCCAAATAGGGGTTTTGACTATTTCGATGCTTTCCGGGATTTCTTCCAACAAACTAAAATCATGGGATGGGGCTTCGGGGTTTTCGGGCGTATAAATTATGGGTTGCCAGCCGTATTCGTTCAAATATTTGCTGAATTTTAGCCAACGCTGAACCCCTGCACCCCCACTTGGAGGCCAGTAATAGGTAATTACAAGTACTTTTTTTAATTTACATTCGCCAGGCATGAATACGGATTATTTTTTTGCTGCCAATCCGTTTTTCCTGATATTAAATCCTAAAGTTCCCAATGCCAAGAGGACTAATAGGAGGGAGGAGGCCAGGGAAATTTTCTCGCCAATTCTATAAACAGGTGGGTCGAATTTGAATTCTATAGTGTGTTTGCCGGCTGGCACAATCATTGCCCGAAGAACGTAGTTTACACGGAAATAGGGCGATTTTTTTCCGTCAATATAGGCATCCCAGCCTTTTTCGTAATATATTTCCGAAAAAACAGCCAGTTGTTCGCTGCTTGTTTCTGATATATAAGTGAGGTGGTTAGGTTTGTACTCAGTGAGCCTGATATTTGCCAATGTGTCCTTACTTATTATGTGGCCTTTTACCTGATCTTCAAAACGTTTGTCATAAATTGCGGTTTCAGAGGGTACAAGGTCGGTAAGTGCATTTAATTCCTCATCTGCATTATTTACAGCGCGGGCATTGTTCACAAACCAAGCATTTCCCATTGCCTGCATATTTATTTGCATTTCGGGTTGCCCAGTTTCCTTGTTTTCCATGATGAAATATTTTGTGTTCAACATGTTAAAAACATTCATATTGCCTTTTGAAAGCTGGTTTTCAATAAGTTCCTGATACCGTCGCAATTTTGCTCCATGGTATCCACCGATTGATTTGTGGAAATAGGAAGTGCTGGCATCGTTAAAAGGACTGACCGTTTGGTTGAAAACCCTGAAATTTGGGTCTATATCTTTCATTATAACTAAGTCGGCATTTGACGGTTGAAAAGGGTTATCAACCATACTTTTGCGAACAAAACTGTCGTTGTTCAAATACCGTTTGTTTACAGTCCATAAATCGGTAAGTATCAATAAAATAAATATTGTATAAAATACAGGCTTTTTAATCATGTTTTTCAAATATGCCCAAATTGCTGCCCCTGCCAATAAGATAAAAATCAAGGAGCGGAAAGCATCGGCCTGAAAAATTGCAGCCCGATCCAAACGGATAGCATCTAATAACCATTCAGGATAATAAGCTTTGTATTGAACATCTGCAGGCGAAACAAAACTAAACATGCTGCTTCCCGCCACAGCGAAAACCAGACAAATCCCACCAACAATCCCAGCTGAATAGTATAAGTACTTAACCAGTTTTTTCTTATCCACTTCTCCTGAAAGGGCTTTGTTCAAACCAAGTATGGCTAACAACGGGATGCAAAATTCGGCAATCACCAATGTCATGGAAACTGCCCTGAATTTATTGTAACCTGGTAGGTAATTGAGGAAAAGATCGGTAAAAACCATAAAATTACTGCCCCACGAAAGCAAAATAGATAAGATTGTAGCGGATAAAATCCACCATTTATATTTTTTATCAACTATAAACAGGGCAAAAACAAAAAGAAAAATTAAAATTGCCCCAATGTAAACCGGACCGGCAACACCTGGTTGGGTTCCCCAATACAATGGTAGGTTTTGAGTTAACTTTTCTGCCTGATTTGGATCTATATTGTTTGATAATAAAGCTTTGTACGAATTTGAAGAAGTTCCAACTGGTCCGGTTGAAGCACCTCCATTGAAATTGGGGATAAGAAAGGTAAAGGTTTCAGGGATTCCATAACTCCAGCCTGTTGCATAATCTTTATCAAGGCCAGTGGTCCGGTTGTCTTTATCGGTGGTCAGTTCAGATTTTCCCCTTGTAGTTACTTTTCCATACTCATACGTTGCCCAAAGTGTTGTTGCGTTGGTGGCGAGGGCAAACATGGCCGCAATAATCATCACACCCGAAGCTTTTGCAAAACCAGGAATACGTTTTTCCTTGATGCTCATAATAAATTCGGAGATCAGGAACACAGCAACAGTCATTATAAGGTAATACGTGATTTGCAAATGGTTGGCCATAAATTCCAACGACAAAAATATTGCTGCAACAATGCCTCCAATTAGGTATTTGCCACGGTAAGTCAAAATTATTCCTGCCAACACCGGGGCAATTAATCCTATAGCATGGGCTTTGCTATTGTGCCCGACTTCTATTATAATAAATAGGTACGACGAAAACGCAAAAGCTATCGAACCAGCGATAGCAAGCCAAATATCAACATTAAGGACAAGAAGCAGCAAGAAAAAGCCTGCCATATAAAGGAACACCAAAGAAGCGGGAAATGGCAGATAAAGCTGCATCAACCTATCAATATACCTCAAAATATTGCCTTCGTATTGCACCGAAATCTGGTAAGCCGGCATTCCTCCAAACATGCTGTTGGTCCACAGTGGTTCATCGCCTGTTTTAGCGCGATAATCCACTATTTCCTTCGACATCCCTTTAAAATTCATGATGTCCGACTGCTTAATCATTTTGCCTTGAAGCATAGGGCTAAAATAAGCCATGGTAATGGTTGTAAAAATTACAACTGCCAGTAGGTATGGGAGAAACTGTTTAAAATTAATGTTTTTCATGCAATGTAAAGTAAAGGTTAAATTAACACAGTGTTGGCAATTTATTTTATTTCTTCGTAATCTACATACTCCCCGGCATCTGGATTTCGTTTTTCGTTTTTATTTTTTTCAATAAATGTTATCGAAACCTCACCATCCTTTTTGCGGGACTGTTCTTGATTAAAACCTTGATTTTGTTGGTTAAACCGTTGTTGTATATCACCTGCATATTTACGCAACAGAGAGGGGAATATAACCCGTACGAATAATAAATATATGGCATAAATTACTAAAACAACAATTAGTGCTTTTACGACCGAGGCTTCTTGAATGTATGAGTGCATTGTTTGTTAAAAAAGAACGGCGAAATTACTGCTTTTTCCTGAATTGGGAACAGGGTTGCTGGCTTTGTTGCAAATATGCTTCAATGTTAAAGTATCATGCCATTATCAGTTTTAAATAATAATCAACCTGCACCTGAAAATGAAGGCTGTTAGGCTTTAGGCTGTTAGGGCTTTACTATTTACATAATGCCTGATTAAATCTATAATCTCGGATAAAATGGTGAACCCTAACACCCAAACCCCAAAACCAAACCCATTAAAGCTAAACCCCTGAATAGTTATCAGTTTTTTTTATATAACCTGACTTTATATTTGTAATAATAATATATTTGCAATCGAATAGCATGGTGTATAAAGTAGCAAATTAGGTACATACTTTTCGATTGTAGATTACCTTTTAATTGATTAATGCCAAGTATTGAAAGTGAAATTCATTTACAACATTAACAAGTAAAAATTTAAAATTCCACCACGTCCTTAATTTAAAGAATCATCCTAAAACCAATAAATAACAAATAATCAACACTTATGAGAAAACTAACTACCTTATTGTTTAGCCTTTTGTTTGTAACGTTTGCTTTTGGCAAATCTGTTACAATCGAAAAAGCCAATCAAGTGGCAAACAATTATTTTGCCGTTTATTCGGGCAAAGCCACACCTGTTGTTGCCAACAGTTTCAGTAAATCCTATAATGGTATTACCACATACCATGTGTTCAACTACGCAGGTGGTGGTTTTGTAGTTGTTTCGGCTGACGATGCTGCAACCCCAATTCTTGCCCAATCGAACGAAGGTTTTATTGAAACTCAAATCTCTAACCCTGCGACCCAGTATTGGTTTGATAGCTACAGCAAGGAAATTGCACACATTGTATCTTCAGGAATGGACAATGCCGAATCAATTGGTGAGTGGAACCAGATCCTGAACAACCAGATTGACGCTCCCATGCTTGATGTTGCACCTTTATTGACAACCATTTGGGACCAAGGCCAGTGGTACAATTATTACTGTCCAGTTGCAGCAGGCGGACCTGGTGGAAAAGCTTGGGCTGGTTGCGTTGCAACAACCATGGGTCAGATAATGAAATATTATAACTTCCCTGCAACTGGTGTAGGATCACACTCTTATGTTCATGCAACTTATGGTCAACAATCAGCTAATTTTGGTGCGACTTCTTATAATTTTGCATCAATGGGTACATCTGCAAACAGCGGAAGCTACCAGCAAATTGCTACTTTGTTGTACCATGCGGGTGTTTCTGTAAACATGGATTATGCACCCGATGGTTCAGGCGCTTTTTCAACGGATGTGCCATGGGCGATGAGTAGTTATTTTAATTACGACAATTCAACAATTGCCCTTGCTAATAAAGTTGACTACACAACTGCTGCATGGAAAGCTCTATTGATGTCGGAATTAGATGCAAGCCGCCCATTATATTACTCAGGTAGCGGACCTGCTGGCGGACATGCTTGGGTTTGTGACGGATATCAAACCAGCACGGGTAAATTCCACATGAATTGGGGTTGGTCTGGAGCTTCAAACGGCTATTTTGCTATTGGCGCACTTAATACTGGAAATGGTACATTCAATTCAACCAATGCTGTTGTTTATGGAATTATGCCGGGAAACCCAAATTTAATTGTTCGCTTTACAGATCTTTTGGAAAATAACTCAGCACCTTACGGCGGCACATTTGACATTAATTGCACAGTAGTGGCTGGAACACCAAGTGCAGTAAATCTATATATTGATAATGTTCTTGTTTTTAACACAACTCAAACAAGTTTCTCATATCCCTGGAATACTAGTGCTGCCGGATTAGGGACACATGTTGTTCGTTTAGAAGCTATTGATGCAACTGATACTGTATATCAGCAAGTAAATATTGGTCTTAGCGAGTGGGTTAAGCAAAATAGTGGTTTTGCAACAGCTTCAAGAGGAATTCAGTACGTTCATGCGGTTGATTCATCCTTGGTTTGGGCTACGGCCTATGATGGTAGCGGTGGAGCTGCAACTATTAATGAATTTACAAAGACTGTAAATGGAGGTACAACTTGGACAACCGGACAAGTTCTAGGCGGTTCAGTGTACGGTCTTGGTAATATTTGCGGACTTAATGCCAATGTTGCCTACGTTTCCGTTTATCACAAATCTACCCAAGACAATAATTGTGGAGTTTACAAAACTAGCAACGGAGGAACATCCTGGACTCATTTGGTAGGAGCTTTGCAAGGAGCCGCTTCATTTGCTGACAACGTTTGGTTCTGGGACGAAAATAATGGTATGTGCCATGGTGATGTTACTGGCACCGGTACTGCTGCTTATTTCGAAATTTATACTACCCAAAATGGTGGCACAACCTGGACACGTGTTCCTAAATCTGACATTAATAATGGAGTTGCAGCTTTAGCCGGTGAAGGCGGATGGACATCCGTAATTGATGTGGTTGGAAATACGGTTATGTTTGGTACCAACAAAGGAAATCTTTATATTTCGCATGACAGAGGTTTACATTGGACTATGAAAAATACCGGTATTACCCCAATCACCGATGGTATAAATAAAATTTCGTTCAAGGATCAAATGAATGGTTTGGTTGCACAAACAAATGCAACTGTTGTTTTAAGGGAAACCCATGATGGCGGCGCAACTTGGACAACCATTACCCCAACGGGGCCATTTTTAACAAGCGATATGGGATATGTACCTGGAACTGAAAACACATTTGTATCAACCGGTGCCGCCGCTGGATTTACTGGCGCTGCATACAGCTTTGATGGTGGTTACACCTGGTCGCAATTTATGGGTACCGAAACAGAGCAATACCTTGCTTGTGATTTTGTAAGCAACCATTGTGGATGGGCTGGTGGATTCAATGTAAGTGCTGCCGAAGGCGGTATGAACAAATATGTTGGTGTTCTTGCTCCTGGTGCAGTTCTCAGCCCAGTTTCCAACCTTATTGCCCAGCCTTTAGATAACAGCGTTCACCTTACTTGGACAGAACCTGCAACTTTGCCACTTAGTTACAATATTTACCGCAACGACACACTCCTCACCAACACTCCTTCAACCCAATATCATGATGCCCCTGTTGCTAATGGTCAGCAAAACTATTGCGTAACTGCTGTTTATGATTTGGGTGAATCACCAAAAGTTTGTACCATTGCCTGGATCACTGTAGGTGTTCCTAATACCGATGAGGCTGCTTACAAGGTATATCCTAATCCTGCAACCGAAGTTATTAACCTAATTGCCCCAGTGAAATTTACCGAAGTTCGGTTAATTAATAGCCAAGGACAAATAGTTTACCGTAACAGCAATAAGGCTACTAACCTTCATATACTTACCGAAGGTTTTGAATCAGGAATGTACGTTCTTCAGATTTATACCGGAACTCAAATGGTTTCAAAGAAAATTTCGATAAAATAGTCTTTGACTAAACTTCATTAAAAAGCAAAAAGCCTGGTTTTATCGGGCTTTTTGCTTTTTTTGTTACCTTGATTGAGTCAAAGCGATTTCAAAACCATTGATGAGTGCGCTCCGATAACCCTAAAAAAAGAAAACCACGGAGGCACTGAGAACACAGAGGTACACAGAGCGTTGTTAATCAGAATTATAAGCTTCATTAAGATAAGTGGCTTTGTGCCACATCGGCAAGCTCAGTGTATCACTTTGTAGCTGAAGAAGACATTTTGGAGTGGACTCATTGTTTTGAATATTTTTCGGACTTCAAAACATGAAATAGCCGTGAAAACAAATCAATTGTACCGAATTTCGAATTTCTTTTCCGATGCAGAGGGAAAAGCTGTTTCGTAACAATGCTGTAAATGGGATAAAAAACCATTTTTATTTTTCAAAGAAAAAGATCGGGCAGACCCAGGGAATACCAAGTAAAGCACAGAAAAGGAACTCCATATGCCCCAACTCCATGCTGCTTTGGAGGGCACTTCGGATGATTCTGTTGGGTGTTAGCTAAGTCCTCCATCGTAAAAGCTTGAAATTTATCAGCAACAATTTACCCTTTTTTAGTGTAGTTCTTTACATGAATTATAATATGGATTCCAATGCCGTTTAGTTAAGGATTCATTCTAATAGTTCACATTAATGTTTTTTGCAATTCACTTTATACCCCCTCTGTCTCCCCCTTGAAAAAAGGGGGAGGACATACTGACAAAGCTTAACCTATGATCAAATGTCTGAAATTTTGTTGTGAACTACTCCCTCCCTATTTTCTAGGGAGGGCTGGGGAGGGTACAAAATCCGGCATTTTTTTCTTTCTTTTCTGAAAAATGCTAACTAAACGACATTGATATGGATTCAATGAAATATCAGAATTTAATTAGTTTAAATGTTTTAGCTTGCTTTATTCAAAAACTTTATAGAACACTGATATTACTGATGTTACAGAATAATACTTATAAAGACAGAAATCCGTGCAAATCAATTAAATCTTTGTCATCTGTGTTCAATTGCCTGCAAGTGCTGAATTATTCAGGTTAGGTTTTGTTTTTCAATATACATAAAAAAAGCGGCCTTGATAAGGTCGCTTCGCTGGTTTTATTTTAATGCTGATAATCAAAAATAACTCTCAATCATTATTTTGCACTTGGTGATATTTTAGTTGTAAGCGAGTACTATATTTACTTCGCCCTGATATTGTGAAGCGCTTTGAGCCAACATTGCTTTGTCTGGTTGGCATTGAAGGTTGATTGATTGGTATCCGTTGATTGCATTTCCTTTAAGGCTTTGTGTGCTCGAAGCTGAAGTGTTCAAGGCAAAACTTTGATTGCTGTTGTTTGTAAAATTAGCTTTGCTTAAAATCAAGGAACAAGTTGCTGAAGCTGCACTTTTTATTTCTATTTGACCAAGATCGATGCCCGAAGTTTGGTTTCTTTGTATTGAAAAGG
>CAJAXK010000175.1 GCA_903946925.1 uncultured Bacteroidales bacterium
ACCCGCATTTGGATGGCTGTTTTTGTTTCATGATAAATAAGTTTATTGGTTTATGCTTATTTATCGGTAAACACTTATTTTTGTAACTGATTGGGCTGGCCTACCGGAGGTTTAGTTCAACTATAAGTTAAAGTAAGTATGGCTGTCGAAGTCAGGAAGATAAAAGCGAACCCCCAATAAATATGCTTCATTTTCTTTGTTTTAATACCGGCAATAAGCTGCCACATTGAGCCAGCAAAGAATGTAATTGCCAACCCATACCCCCGCGATAAAGCCAGGAATTCAATATAGTGCAGCGTTAAAGCCATTGTCAGAAAAAAACTATAACCAAGTACTTTTATCTGCAACTGCTGGCTAAGCTTAAAAATGAAATAAAAATAGAGCGGTGCAAAAGCTAAATTAGATAAACGCAAAACCAGCGGCGATGTGCCAAATGCATTGTAAAACAGGTATGTGAGTATAGTATTAAGCAAATGGTTATTGCCATCTGTAATGTGAATAAAAGGCCAAAATTTCCCGGTCTGCACAAAATGATAAAATGTGGCTATTTCATCGTGGGTCATTGGCACTGCAACGGCTCGGATAAAAAGAAATACAAGAGTTATAAAGGAGATTAAAACAAATATGTAATTACCTGATATAAATCGTATTGCTAAATTGGTGAGGGTAATTAAGCGTTTGAATTCCATACTGCTAAACGTATTTAATAGATCAATTAGTAAATTATATTTCCTATTCTAATCTGATTGGCAAAAGTATGTCTTTAATACTGTTAATAATTGTTATGTTTCAAAATAACCTCCATTTGTAAATCGGCTTTCTATTCTCCCGGTTACCGCACGAATCCTTTCACAAGGTTTCAATAACCCAAAACCCTCCATTCCAGTCCATCTGCTTTTCCTGTGCATTCCGTTAAATCCTCCCTCTTAGCTTTATTATCAATCCTAACCCACAAAAAAATCCCTGCCACACAGTAGCAGGGATTTTTATTCAATATTTCTGTATTTGCAACATTATGCGAATGGGTTTAAGCATTAGCAGGGTTAATTTGTTGTTAGAAAAGGGCGAAGGCTAAGCAAAAATTCCGCACTTTACCTGAAGCAATAAAATTCCATACGTCTGTGGCTTGCGCTTTTGTTTGACCAGAAGGAGAAGCGCAAAAGGAATATTTGTTGTGTAAAAAATTAGACAGGACGGTTAGGTCAATTGTACCGGTGCTATACCACTATACCGCTTTTCAAATTAAAAGCGTGGATTAATGAAAGTAGAAGATTTGAGAAGGAGATATCCGTATTTGGTCCAGATTCTTTTATCAACAGCATCGCTGAAATGTGTGGCTTCTTCAGGAAGGATTGAAGCTTTGCGTTCGGAAGATTTATCTTTTTCAAATTTTCCGTTCTTGTCTATTACTTTGGTATTGTTCATAGAGATAAGGGTAAACTTGCAGTTCTTTCCGTTTATGATCACATGGGGATAACGGGGGTTGTTGCCCTGCATGATATTTGACCAGAGCAGATATTTCTCGTGTTGGGGCGGTTCCTGGCCTTTGTGAACTTTTGTAGTTACCCTCCATCCTTTTTGTACAAACCGGTCGATGGTTTGCTCGTTGTACGGTTTTGAATGTTTTATGTTGGGCTGGCGGTGGCTGCCATACCTGTCAGCATAATAAACTACTTCTTTGCAGGCATGGTATTGGTAGTATTCACAGAACTGATCTACCAGTTCGTTAATCATAGTATCCGAAACTTCTTCCGGCTTGACAAAAAACTCGTTGATAATACAGTCCACCGGTTCCGTGTTTTTTGTGGCGAAGTTGTAGAAGCGTTCCTGTCCTACCGATAGGAGGCTGATCTTAGCTCCCCAGTCCGGGCAGACCTCAAGGGGGCGGGATGCATCGCAATCAAGATCGAAGCGGCTGTCAATTTTGGTGAGTTTATTATAATCGAAGTTATTCTCTTCGGCGTAGGAACGAATAAAGGAATCGTTTGAAGCGTCGTAATAAATGTGCCGGGAACTGTCCAGATGATAATAGCAGTCCTCAACCTTATCTATTACCCAATTCATTATTTCTATCAGAAATATGAGTTGTGGTAGTTTCTGATATTCCCTGGCGATGTAAGACATGCCAAGGTTGACGATATTGTCGAAGGCATTCGATAGAGTAAAAAGAATATTTTGTTTGCTTACAAATGGAATGATTTGATGCTTAAGGCGGATAATTTCATTGTGGATATTTTTATACAGGGAAGCATCTTTATTAAGGTAAGCCTTAATAAGTTCAACCTGAAGCAAAACAATGCGGTTCCAGATATCGAAAAGCCGGATACCGGCTTCCTCTTCGTAATATTTGCCAAAATCGAGCAACCAGCGTTGATCCTGGGAATAGGGCATAGAAGAAACAAACCTGAACCCGTGATGCTGCCGTATCGGCTTTGCGGAGCGGAATCCAAAATATTCCTCGTTCCCGCGGTTAGTTGGCGAAACTTCCTGATCATATTGGGCTTTGTCCAGGGTGAGGGCTTCATCGACAATTTCACGGTCGATGTTCGGGCCCCGGGAGCTTCCGGCTCTGTCCTGGCTTAGAAGCAGGAAGCCTGTTCCGTTGCGGAAGGAAATAAAGTTTTTGTATTTGGAAATTTTCTCATAAGGTGATTCCCATCCCCTGGGCGGCTGAAGGTCTATCACATAGTCCTTCCCTTTTTCATACCCAAGGAGTTCGAGGCATTTGAGGGTGGAAGGAAGGGTTCTTGTCATTATCTGGCCGTATGTTTGGCCAGTTATGGCAGAAATTGAGCGGGGCATTTTACGGACAATCCTATCAATATCAAGTCCTATGATATAGGATTTTCCAGTTCCGCGCCCGGCAATATCAACTTCGGATTTTGCATTGTTGATTACCGGGGCGAGTTGGTAGGTGTTTAGGTTTAGGAGCTCGTTGATCATTTGGGATTGATGGGATTGATGGGATTGATGGGATTGGTGGGATTGGGGATTTCGGATTTCGGATTTCGGATTGGGGATTGTCCGGATTAAGGGGGATTTTATAAATTATTTAACTTTCTTGCTTTTTGCATGATCAAAAAGCAACAACTTAGCGGAGCGGTTTCATGAGTTCCTTTAAAAATAAGCAATGGGCGAATAAAAAATCTAGGCTTTATAAGGTTGCTTGCGTTTCTAAAGCCGAAGGTATCTTCCCGCAATACAAGGCATGACAGATGTTGGATGTATGATGTGTGATGTTGGATGTTAGGGATTTCGGATTGGGCATTGCGGCAATGGAAAACGGATTACACTGATTGGACGGATTTATGCTGATTTATTAACTTTCTTGCTTTTTTCTTGACAAAAAAGCAACAAAAAGTCAAGGCTTTATAAGCTTGCTTGCGCTTCTAAGTCGAAGGTATCTCCTCGCAATACAAGGCATGAGAGATGGCACAAGACCAGGCTTTTGTCCTTGCTGTGTATTGCTACGCACATGCTTTCGCTCATACCTCCGTCTAAGAATCGCTGTCGCAACCCTATAAGGCCGGTCCTTTTGAACCGAGATTTTCTTTTGGCAACACCGGTACGGATCGTTCGAATTGCGGATTTTGGATTGCGGATTTTGGATTGCGGATTTCGGGTTGCGGATTTCGGGTTGCGGATTTTGGATTGCGGATTTCGGATTGCGGATTTCGGGTTGCGGATTTCGGGTTGCAGATTTTCGATTAACTATTTTCCAATAATCATTAACTATTTTCCATTATCCATTAACTATTTCCCAATAACCAATAACCACCTCTAAGTTTTAAAGATTTCTTCAGCATCTGCTTCTGTGATTTCTTTGCCGGTAAAAACAATACGGTTAATTTCCTTGATGGTAGCTTCGGGAAGTTTGTGCAGGTTGTCAACATCAAC
>CAJAXK010000176.1 GCA_903946925.1 uncultured Bacteroidales bacterium
GCTTGCGCAGGAGAAGAAGATTAAATTGAGCGATAGCGTACAACAATATTTGCCTACGTTCCCTTACCACGGCATCACCATCGAAAACCTGTTGAGCCATCGCAGCGGCTTACCGAATTACCTCTATAGTTTTGAAGATAAACGGCGGTTGAACAAAACTTTCCCTACCAACGATACTGTAATTAAATGGTTTAGCGAAGCCAATCCATTGCCTGCCTTATACAATAAACCAAACAGGAGTTTTAGCTATAACAACTCAAATTTTATCGTGCTTGCTTCGATAATAGAAAAGGTTAGTGAAATAAGTTATGCCAAATTTATCCACAGCCGCATATTTGAACCTTTGGGTATGACACATTCGTTTGTTGATACCATTGCCCCTGATTCATTATTGAGCAACCGAACAACCGGACATCAAGGCAACCGGTTACGCCCTCGCGAGTTTTTTGATGGGGTGTATGGGGATAAAGGGATATATGCTTCGGTTGGGGATATGGAGCGTTGGTATTCAGCTTTACATTCAGGTTGTTTGCTAAATAAACACTGGCTGAAAGAAGCATTTACACCTCGCAGTTTTGAACACAGAAGCAGGCATAACTATGGGCTAGGATTCAGGTTGATGACTGATGGAAAGGATATGAAAAAAGTCCATTATGTGTATCACGGCGGTTGGTGGGCAGGTTTCAGCACAATGCTTTGGATGGATATGGATTCAGATATTGCAATTATCGTATTAGGAAACAGGAAAAACAATGGTGTTTACAATATCAAATCGGTTTTGGCTATTTTAGAGGAAAACAAGGATGGGGATTTGGAAAACATTGCCGATAGTGGGGATTGATGCAAAAAAATCTGGTTTTGATTAGCTGAGAAGTTTCTATTTTGATTTTTTCACCTTCTGTAAAATGTTTCAAAATTGTATAGTTGCGTCCACTCCGAAAAGTCTTTTTTGCCACTAAGGCACTAAATCTCTAAGATTCACAAAGTTTAAAGAACTGATTAACAATACTCTGTTTACTTCTATATCCTCTGTGCCTCTGTGGTTTTCTTTTTTTGAGGGTTTTCGGAGTGAACTCATAGTTTTAACTATCTTTGTTAAATAAGCAGCTACACATGGATTCTTATAATCTCAATTCAAAAAACGATACCATTTGTGCCCTTTCAACCGCACCGGGCATTTCGGCAATAGCCGTAATCCGCCTTTCAGGACCTAAGGCGATTCCCATCAGTAACTTGTTTTTCAGATCGCAAAAAAGTGATGTTAGGGCCGAACAGTTTAAAACACATACAGCACATTTTGGTTTTTTTATCAATCAGCAGGAAGTGATTGACGAAGTGGTACTTACCATTTTTAAAGGCCCAAATTCCTACACAAGCGATGATATTGTTGAAATATCGTGCCATGGTTCGGAGTATGTACAGCAACGCAATCTTGAAACATTAATTGAATCGGGTGCTCGCATGGCCAGGGAAGGTGAATTCACACTCAGGGCATTTTTAAGTGGCCGGATCGATTTATCCCAAGC
>CAJAXK010000177.1 GCA_903946925.1 uncultured Bacteroidales bacterium
GCAAAAAACATTGAATCCCCATGTAGGCCCTGCATCAGAGTCGGTAAAGTTCAACTTAAACTTAAATCGCAGTCGTGAAAGGAAGTTCACGGCTGCGATTTGGCTTTGGGGCGCACGACTGCGTTTAAGTCCTATTTGTTATGGGCAGGTTTTGATTCTTTCTGGCCATTTTCTTTCACTGGGAATCTATAATAGGTAAAGCTAAATTGTCCATTTTATAACATAATTGATTGTAATTATTGTCAAAACTATTGCCGAATAATAAAGCAAGAATTTCCTTTTTACGAATTCCTTTTTCAATAAATGCAATGCAAAAAATGTCACGAGAAGTAACGATGGTAATAATGGTGGATACATTTTAAAACTTTCTATAAGTTCACCATTTAATAATAACCACAATGCTCTCTGGAAACCACAGATTGGACAATCAATACCAAACAGTGTTTTGTATGCACATGGAAATAAGATATGTCCTTGAAGGATGTCCATAATGAAAAAGCTGTGGACACATTGGAATATGTGTCCACAACCTGAAATTTATTTACCCATCAACTGTAAAAGTGAAAATCCTGCACCTCCAAGTATTGCCACGGCAATAATCCAATAGAAAATGTAAAGACCACCAATAACAGTTCCGATAATTGACATTATCCATCCTGCATTAAGTGCTCCATATCCTTCGTACAATTCCGGATTATCTCTGTACATTTTTCGACCTTTGCTGGCCATAGAAATGCCGATAATACCTAAAATTAGACCCACGAAGAAACAGCCAAAAACAAGCGAACAAATGCCTAGCACTAGAACTACAGTAGAATTTGGTAATAATATTTTCTGATTCATAAATTACTTTTTTTAAATTTTCGGATACGGGCTTAGTTTTACAGAGTTAGTATTTTACTATATTGCAGCAGTCTTACAATGCTGCTTTAGCCATTTTAGAGGCAATTTCCAACATTTTTGAAGCATATTTCGGATTGGCCATACAAACTGAATCTTCTTCTTGAAATACTACTGCTTTTTGAGCAATTGCAGTATATTCAGTAAGGATACTTGCGTCAGTAGGGTTTTCTTTATATTTTTTGAATATAATTACGTAGCTGTCTGCAAATGCTTCGTAATCTTTAATGAATTGGTCGCAGTCACCTGCACTCTCTGTTTTTAGTTCTTGTGTAGCTGTTTCTTCAGTTGCTGTTTTGTCAGATTTGTTACCGCCACAGCTAGTCAATGCGAATGATGCAAATAATATTGCTACAAAAATTGTTGTTATTTTTTTCATCTTGTCTTTGTTTAGATTTTTAGTCCTACTCGTAAGGCTTTTCAGAAACGCCCTGTTTTATAGTGTTTTACAGAATACACTTTTTTCTTGGTTATTTATTGCTGGTCAGATTCGAACTGGTCAGGTTTCTTTAAGGTGGTTCTCTTGTCTGTTGTCCCATGTCTGTGTTTTTTTTAAACTTGCCCATAACATCCCTGTAAACCTAACCAGTTGTGTTTATTTCAGCATTATCTGTAACCAGTGTATTCTTTTTGTATCTGTTATTCAGTGGTTTGCAATATTTTGATTCCATACATTCAAACAATAAATTAAACGACAACAAACGGGTACAAACGGATAGTAGCTGTGGGTTTCAAACCGTGTTTTGAAAAGCAAACCAAAAGTACATAATAAAAATGGTAACTAATCAGTTCCGGATTTCTATGTTGTTAACAATTTGTCCTGCCTTATCAACAGTTTGTCGGTAAGTGTGTTGTAACAATTTGAAAAAACACCGGTTGCTAACAAAAAATGCTTGTAC
>CAJAXK010000178.1 GCA_903946925.1 uncultured Bacteroidales bacterium
CCATTTGATGCCAACCGACTAAAAGATAATATATTTGCCGATAATTCCATCCGATAAATAATACTTTTCAAAACATGCTAATGAAATAGCCATGATTGTAAAAAATCACCAACCGAAGATGATATTATAATCAATCTGGCGTATTCCATGCGACCCCTAAAAAACAAATAATAACGCATGAAACAACAAGCCTTTATCGTTTTTTTTCTGCTTACCTTAAACGCAGTTTCGCAAAAGCAATCGCAATACGATTACATCCCGCTAACCAATGCCAAGGACTACCGGAAAGCCGAGCCTCAGGTTATACTGGCTGCGGATTATGTGTATTCGTCGCCCATTGACAAAGATAATATTTATAGGGGCGAAGCCACCAAGTTTGTGATGAAGTGGATGGGCGGCACTTCCGATTATTCGTTTACGCCCGACAAAACTGTTTCGAAAGTTACCAATGGCAACAACGAACTGTATGGTTTGTATTTTGTTTGCATGGCTAAATATGCCCTCGAAAAAGGCAAAGGAATCGATCGCGAGGAGTTAAAGCTAAGCGCTTATGCTTTGTTAGCCACTTATTGCGAAAACCCTGCTAACAAGTGTGTTATAAAAGGCGAAATCAAAAAACTGATTGAGGCAAAAAACCAAAATGCAATAAAACAATACATCGAATCGAAGGAAAAGTAGTGTGGGGTTTTGTTGCAAAAACAAATGGGGAAAGCAAAATTCAATGTTGCTATAATTGTTCCCCTAAAACAGAAAAACCGGCTTTTGACCGGTTTTTCTGTTTTGTAACATCATCTTTATTTCAGTTCAAACGAAGTTTGCCCTATTTCGCGGTCTTCGGTAAAAATATTTACATAATACCGGCCTTTTGCCAATTCGGGACTGTTGACAGGTTGTTCAAAAAAAGTACAAATATCGGCGGCTTCGCCTTCGTAGCTCAAGGTTTCCATACACGAAAACTGAAGTGTTTGTCCCAAAAACTGGAAGGTATAAGCCGGGCCACGGGTCAAAATCGCGTTGTCGGGCCGTGCAATCCGAACAAAAAACCTCTTATAACTTGGGCTTACCAATTTGTTCTCGCTCACAGTGAAGCAAACTTTAATTTTGTCGGTGCGTGCTGCCTTATCCGTTTCCTTATCTTTGTCAACACCCCTCGATTTGTATGCAACTGCCGAGATTTTGTATGCTTTCAATACTGCCGCAGTCGTTATTTTTTCGCTGAGTTCCTTTTTGTCCTTTGTTAAATCATTGGTTTTTTGCTGTTCGAGGTTAATTTCAATTTTCATTTGCTTGTTTTCGGCTTTAAGCTCACGGTTAACCGTAAACAGCGAGTCGATTTTAAGCTCATAAATTTGTGTGATTTCCTGCAACTGTGCAAGTTTGCGTTTCACAACAGCCAATTCGGCTTTTGAGCCAAGCAGTAGCTTTATTTCTTTTGCCTTTGAGTTAATAATACTGTCGCGTTCCAAAAGGGAATTGCTCAGTTCGCCATACGAAACTTTCACCCTTTCGTGCTCGGCCAGCAGCGAATCCAGTTCGAGTTGCAATTCGGTTTGCTGCGAATCCACATTTTGGGTAAGGGTAACAACTTCTTTCTTTTGGTTAAACAGCATCCACGCCATTACGGCGATTATTGCAATCAAAATGCCGATTGTAATCTTATAAGCTAGAGTATTCGCAGGTTGTTGATCCATAGCTGAAAATTATTTTATTGCCCAAAGGTAACGAAACTATAAGCTTGTAAGTATGCTTATGTAAAAATTTTGTAAAAAATTGAGAAAGATTCAGGAGGGTTAGGATTTAGCCTGATTTATTCACAACCTTATAGAACACTGATAACACTGATGTTACAGATTAACACTTATAAAGACAAAAATCCGTGAAAATCCGTTGGATCTGTGTCATCCGTGTTCAATTACAATCAAGTGATGAATTTTTCAGGTTAGGGATTGGCCTTCCCAACTTCCATAATTTGCCCTTACATCCGAATCAATGCCCTGCTGGGCCAACAACTTTAAATTTATCGCCTGTTTCCTTTATCAGGTTGCGGTAAAACGAATCGCCATAACCAGGCTGTTTAACCGTTGGGGCAACATATTTATATCCATCCGGAACCGCAACTGCTTCTTTTATATTGCCGTCCATATATTTGGCAAATAGGAAACCATACAGTTTTTTCCATTCGTAAACTGTATTGTTGCCTTGTGATACCGAGAAATCGGTGAGGAACTGTATGGCTTTTGCAGGATTGGTGCGGTACATTTCCAAAGCCACTTTATCAATAGCCGGAACCATTGCAATAAAATTGTTTTCGAGTTCTGCTTGTTTTTTCTGGATATCAACAATCATTTCGCTGTAGCGTGTGTAGGCAAAGTTCGAAACTTGGTTGAAAACCCAGAATGCAGCGTTGTCGCTATATTCCATCATGGATCCATTTCCGACGGCAAACGTTTCGGGCACTTTGGTCATGCATGTATACATTGGCGTAAAAACGTTTGAATATGTATCGTCAACGCCAAACCACAATATTCCGCCCAGCGGGCTTGGCACATAAGGCCTCGATTGGGCAACAAAAACAAATCCGGTTTGCTGTGTGCTGATAGCACGTTCGTTGAAGTAGTCAACACCATCAACTTTCCAGGTCAACGGGCGCCAACGGACTATGCAATTGTAAGGACCTGCACCAACATCTTTGGTCATATCAAGTTCTGTTCCCTGATAATAATCGCGCATTAAGCCGATAACTTCCTGTAACGTGAGCTTATGGTCGGGTTTAACGTACAAAGGCATACGGTTTTTGAGGTTTGTGCCTTTAATATAATCGAGGTATTTGTCCATGCCTTTTGTAACCTTGTTGAAACCGCTCCACACGCGGGCTTCACAAAAACGGGCGCCACCAAAATCGATAGGTGCATATATATCGCTAAAACTAAAATCTTTGTCTTCGCCGGTGAACAAACCTTTTTCGCGGGCAAAAGTGATCACATCGGGTGCATAAATGCAATTTTCGGGATCGTTGAGCGGGAAAGTGGTAATGCGTGCATGGTTGGCATGGCCCGAAATATATCCGTCAGGAATACGGATGGCAACCCAAACCGCCCCTTTGTTGTATTTTACCGATGTGCGGCCTTTTTTGTCTTTTACCAATTCTGGTTTGCCTTTTGCCACCATTTCCATAATCCAGACCTCGTTAGGGTCGCTGATAGAAAACGATTCGCCAGAGCTTGCATAACCATATTCGGCCATAAGCGAAGTTATAACCTGTATGGCTTCGCGGGCAGTTTTACTGCGTTGCAGTGCTATGTAAATAAGGCTTCCATAATCCATAATGGCAGCGGTATCCATAAGTTCTTCGCGTCCGCCAAAAGTGGTTTCGCCAATGGCAACCTGATGTTCGTTCATATTGCCGACCACATTATAGGTTTGTGCGGCTTGCTTTATTTTCCCCAAAAATTTCCCTGTATCCCATTCGTAAACATCGAGCATGGAACCTGCCGGGTAAGTTGCAGCCGGCCAATAGTAAAGCTCGCCAAACAGCGTGTGCGAATCGGCCGAATAACTGATCATACACGAGCCATCAACGGTGGCTCCCTTGGTAACCAGAAAGTTAGAACAAGCATTAGCTTTGTGCGACGAAAAGGATACCGCAAGTGCAAGCGCAATAAAAAGGATTGTTTTTTTCATGTTTTAGGTTTGGTGGATTAGAAATCGAACGGTTTGAAACGAAACTTTGAGAGGCCAAAATTAGCGTAAAAGCTTGATGAAAACCACCTTGGAAAAATGATTTTTCGCAAATCTTTAATTCGCAACGATTTTGGCAGTGCAACACCCAATTTTGTATTTCCCAGAGCTACGCAAGCTAATATTCAGCTCAAAATAAGAAATGGAATCCATGGTTCTATTCGGTAAAAAAGCAATACTTTTGCTCTTGCTCTATTGCTAACCTAAACCCAAAAACAGTATGAAACCACTTTTTACAATTTTATGTTGCTCCTTTTTGATAGCCTTTATGCCTCAGCTATTCACACAAAAAGCAATGGCACAAGTTGTTATAAATGAATATTCATGTTCCAATTTTGAAACCTTCGCGGATGAGTTCTACGAATATGGCGACTGGATAGAACTGTACAACGGAGGCAGCAGCTCCGTAAATTTGAACGGTTACTACCTGAGCGATAATCCCGCTTCGCCAACCAAATGGGTCATTCCAAGCGGGGCTGCCATCGCGGCTGGTGGATTTATCCGTTTTTGGGCATCGGGCCGCGATTTGGCCAATTCCGAATCTTTCCATACCAACTTTAAACTAACCCAAACCAAGGCAACACCTGAGTACATTGTTTTTGCTGATCCTTCGGGTGCAATACTCGATCAGCAACTGGTTGCCATCGCCCAAAAGGAACATTCCAATGGGCGCAAACCTGATGGCAGCGCGACTTGGGCTGTTTTTACCCAACCATCACCTGCAACATCCAATTATTCACCCGCTTACACCCGCTATGCCGACAAACCAACAATGAGCATGGCTGGCGGTTTTTACACCTCAGGTTTCAGCGTAAGCATAACCACCACCGAAACAAACTGTAAAATTAGATATACTACCAATGGAAGTGAACCTTTGCCAAGCTCTTCCATTTACAGCAGCCCAATCCAGGTTAATTCTACCAAGGTTGTAAAAGCAAAGGTTTTTAGCAACGATGCCAGTGTTTTGCCAAGTTTAATTGATTTTAACACCTATTTTATCAACGAAAACTTCACCTTGCCGGTTGTTTCGATTGCTGCAACCGACTTGACACAACTTTTAAATGGTAATGGAGGCCTTGTTCCCTGGGGTTCGATTGAGTATTACAACGCAGAACATGTGCGCACCACGGCTGGTTATGGCGAATTTGGGAGACATGGCCAGGATTCGTGGGCACACCCACAGCGCAGCCTCGATTATAAAATGCGTGATGAATGTGGGTATAATTATGCTTTGCTCGAAAAATTTTTTCCTGATACAGAGCGGCAGGAATTCCAGAAAATTATACTAAGGGCTTGTGGTGATGATAATTACCCGGGCATTGATTCGAGTGCACAGATTCGCGATGATTTTGTCCAGACAGTTTCGGTAAAAGCCGGCATGAGCCTCGACGAACGCAAATCGGCCCGTTGTGTGGTTTTTGCCAACGGCCAATATTGGGGCGTGTATTCAATCCGCGAAAAGCCGAACGACCACGATTTTACCAAGTTTTATTACGACCAGGATAAGTACGACCTGTATTACCTTATGCTTTGGGGAAATACATGGGCCGAGTATGGTGGGCAACCCGCTTTCGACGATTGGAATACGTTATACACTTATGTCATGACGCACAATATGGCGGTTCAGGCAAATTTCGATTACGTCGAATCAAAGCTCGACCCAACCAGTCTTGCTGATTATATGCTTATAAATTCGTTTGTTGTTTGTTCCGACTGGCTCAACTGGAATGTAGGCTGGTGGAAAGGAACCAACCCGAATGGAAGCCATAAACGCTGGGGCTATATACTCTGGGACGAGGACGCAACTTTTGGGCATTACATCAATTATACCGGTATCCCGGCACAAACGCCTTATGTGGAACCTTGTTTCCAGGACGATATAACCGGATCGTCCGATCCTGAAGGTCATGTTGCATTGCTGAACAAACTGCGTACAAACCCCGGTTTTAACCAGTATTATATTTCGAGGTATGCCGATTTGCTGAACACCGCATTCAAACCATCGAATATACTCCCGATTTACGACAGCATGGTTAATTTAATAACTCCTGACATGCCAAGGCATTGCACGCGCTGGCAAGGCAATTTTTCTCAATGGAACGAAAATACACAGAAAATACGCGCTTTTATAAACACACGGTATAATGTGGTTACTGCTGGCCTAAACCAATGTTATTCCCTTACTGGCCCTTATCAGGTTGTTGTTAATGTTAACACTCCCGAAGCCGGGCAAGTGAAAATCAATTCACTTAATTTAACCGAATTCCCATGGACTGGGAATTATTATGGTGGCATGGACACCAAATTGACGGCTATTGAAACCAATCAGCAGTTTGCCTTCGACCATTGGGAGGTGAACCATAATGTAATAAACCCTTACGATACTGCCCTAAATATACGCATACAGCTTATAGCCAACGATACCATTCTTGCTGTGTTTAAACCGCGCATTTTCTCCGATTCATTGGTAATAAACGAGATTAATTATAATTCCGCAACCACTTTCGATCCTGGCGATTGGGTAGAACTGTATAACCCACAAGATTATGCCTTGGATATTTCGAATTGGGTTTTTAAGGATGAGGACGATGCCCATGCCTTCGTTTTCGGTGCAGGAACGGTAATCCCTTCAAAAGGCTATATAGTGATCGCCTTTGATATGGCTGCATTTCATACCCTTTTCCCTACGGTAAACAATTATGTTGGGGCCAATGGGTTTCGGGCTTGCAGGAGGCGGCGAACTTATACGTTTGTATAACGAAACCGGCACTTTGGTTGATACGGTAAATTACGATGACGTTGCCCCATGGCCCACTCGCCCAGATGGACAAGGTGCTACCCTTGAGCTGATTTCGCCTGACCTTGATAACGCATTAGGCCAAAACTGGAAAGCCAGCGGAATAACCACACACGGTACACCTGGCACAGGAAACAGTATAAATGTTGGAATTGAACAACCTGCTCCGGCCGGGCTACTTTTACTCTCTGTTTCGCCAAATCCTTTCAACAGCAAATCCTATCTGAAAATAAACTCGGGTGTTAAATTTGATGATGGTACAGTAGAAATTTACAATCTCTCGGGACAAAAAGTAATGCAATTGAATCAGATTGCCTCAAATGAAGTGGAACTCAGTAGAAACGGTCTGGTATCTGGCTGTTATATACTGCGATTCACAAGTTTGAGCAGAAATATATCCGGTACTGTAAAATTGATGGTGCAATAAACAGTTGTTTCAACAAAGCATATTAAAGGGAGTGCAGATTTAAAATGCACTCCTTTTCTGTTTTATGAAACCAATCGGAATAGATTCTGTGTGGTGATGCCGGTAAACGCTTTCAATTCAATGGTTTTATCAAAACAATAAGTAAATCGGTTTTATCTCAGGTTTGATGTAAGGCTGTTGATTAACTAAAGCAGCCTTTTTGTCAAAGCTGTATATTAGGTAGTTAGAATTTTTTTGTGCCGTAAATTACTGCATCACTAAATTCATGCAAATCGATACTATATAAATCAGGGGAAGGAATGATAAATGATTCATCATTTGCTACGTCATACTTCATCCAGCCACCAAACAAATAAAGTTTATCATTTGAGTAAAACATATCGCAGAATTTTAGAGGCAATTCAATCGAATACATATTAAGTTGTTTGGAATCAGTATTATAGGTTTGAATTCTTCCATCTTCGAAAATGTATATGATATTGTTGTGATAAACCACTGCCGGCCGTTCAACTTCGTAAAACAAATGTCCCACAATGTTCCATTCACCGGTAATGATATTGTAGGTTTCAATATTATCAAGTGGTTTTAAATTAAATCCACCAATAAGGTAAATGATATCGTCAACAATAACGCCCTTTGTTTCCCTGGCATATGGCATATCATTCAATTCGTACCATAATCCTGTTTTTATGTTGAGTAAATGAACTTTGGCTGAGCATTCTTTCTCCTCGTTTATTTTTATCCGGGTAGAACCTCCCAAAACAATCAGGTTGCCGTTATAAACTAAAGAAGCAAAGTTTACTGCTTGGTGCGGATTTGCTTTATCAACCAGGATGGTATTTCCCTTTATATCAAAAACTTCAATTTTATCGTCCAGGAATTCCAGTTTCCTGTTTGTCGATAATGTCTTTCCTCCTAAAACGTATATTTTATTGTTGTAATAGTTGATACTGTGATATGCTCTTTTACTGAATTTAAGACTAGAAGTTATCCATGTATCTGTTTGTATATCATATACATGCAGCTTGTCACTATAATTTTGCCAGGAGAAATGCGAATTCATCTTCACGTTGTTGCCTACGAAATCTATGGATTTATATCCACGCCCGTCTTCATTGGATTCATCTCCGCCAATCACCCAAATTTTATCTTCGGCAAGTACTGAACCATACGAAAATAATCCGTTTCTTAAAGCTGAAAGTTTGGTATAAGCAATCTGGAGGTTTAATGGCTTTTCCGATATAATTGTAACGCCTTCAAGCAGATGAGGATTTTCGGATAGCAGTACTATATAACTGGATTTTTTTATCTCAGGCAAAGCTACCTTTCGGGTAACATATCCGATACTCGAAAAAGTTAATGTGTCATTTTCATTAATTTGGGTGAAATATTTAAAATTAAATTCTCCTTTTTCATTTGTAGTTGTTCCAATGCCGGTTTCATTAATATAAACACTTACACCTGCCACTGGTTTTTTTGATATCTTGTCAATCACAATTCCCCTGGTATTCTGAGCAGTTGAAATACTGCCGGAAAATATAAAACCAAAAAATGTAGCTGTTAAAACTAAAGAATAGTAATGCCTCATTGGTTTCATTGTTCGATTGATCAAAACGATTAGTCCTATTTAAAAGCAAACCAGATTTTAAGGATTACTTCTACAAAATTACTATGCAGCTCAGGAAATGCTTTTCTGAAAGTTGAATGTTCATTATATTGTGCACGTGCATTTATTATTTTTGGCCCTCACCAGGATGTTGTCAAAATTAAGAAAAACAAATGATTATCCTGTTGCCAATTCTCACCAACGGGGCAAAACTATATAGTCAGAAACTTACCAATATTCATTTCTGGTGCCATCTGTTTGGAGGTATCGGGATGGGTGCATTTACGGGAATGGCCGGATTGCATGGAATGCTCAGTCACACTTTGTATATAAATGGCGAATTTATGCCATACAATGTGCTGGCTGCAATTCCTGGGACTTTGCTCTTAATAGCTTTTCTGGCTTTCCTTTATAACGTTATTATTACTGTTGGGATAAACGGCTTATTGGGAATTTTCAAAGCGCCCAAACTACGCACAACCGATTTACTACCAAAAGCATAGAAGGATTGGGCTTTTCAGATTAAGGGAAAAGGTTTTTGCATGGCTATTTCAAGCTCAGAGCAGGGATTGCCAAAACAAACTTGATTAAAAGCAAGAGTGGAAAACCCTTGTCCTTAAATCATGATTTTGAAAAAAATATCTTATTGCGGGTAAATTCCATTTACCGATTGGCTTAAAATTCATGATGAAATTGAATATCACATCATAAATGCACTCCATGCGATGTTGACGAACATTGTAAATATAACGGTAATTGTAAACAGAAACCCAAGTGCAAGGAATTTTAGTGTGGTTTTCGTCCAACTTTGGCCATAGAGTTTTTTCATTGCAATCAACAAATAAACGAATATCCATAGCACCGAAATCTGGGTAAAAAAGGAGGTGCCAAAAATTTTATCCAATACAAAAACACTAAAAATCAGGATCAGAAATATAAAACTGAAATAGTGCAGGCTAAGCACCGCATGATCAACAAAATAGAATTGTTTCCGGCGGACATAAAGCAATTTCAGCAACAATGCAAAAACAGGCAAAAGAATAAAAAGCATTTTTGGGATATTGTGAAAAAACGTACTGGTTAGTTTTTGGAAAAATTCAGTTTTCCCTTTATTACCTTCCTCGTTCAACTTCAGGAGCCTGAGGGTAAAAATTCGCTCAATATAGCCCGCTTTCCTTGTTTCAACGAGAGTTTCCTGTTGATCAAGATATTGCTGTGGGCTAACATTTTGGGTTAACAGCGAATCAATATAAGGATTTCCAGAAACATGAAAATCTAAATTCGAATCCTGATCAGTACTGCTTTTGTTAGCATTTTGAAGGTTGCTTGCCCGGGCAGTGTCAGCAATACTCATCCCAGTATTTAATAATTTTTCGGCATTTTCGGCTTCCTGCCGTATGCCATCCGGCAGCATGTTAACTTTGGGGTTTTCAGTGTTTTTTTCGGTTTCGGACTGTGGTTTGCCGCCAAGAGCAACACTTTTTTCGAGGTTGCCAAAAGCAAAGAGCAACAGGAAATATAAAAAACTGCTGAATAAATAAAGCCTGATGGGATGAAACTGGCTGCGCTGTTTACCGTCGTTGTAGCTTTTAGTAAGTTTGCCAGGCGAAAACAAAAGTGGCAACAAAGTCTTGAAAAACCTCGAATCGAAATGGGTAAAATCGCTTGCGAACTCATAAACCAACTCATTGAACGATTCCTTATGCGCGTGATAACGTTGACCGCAGAAGGAACAAAATTGGCCTTCCGATTCGGAGGAACAATTCCTACACTCGTGTTTGGGTTTTTTACTCATATAATTATTGTCCAATACTTTACGCCAAATTTATTTTTGAACACCCAAATTTAGACAGAAAAATTATTACAATTATAACTTTCGCTAAAAAAACAGCAATTGTCATTTTTTACACAAATTGAAATTCATTCCTTTATAAATATTTGTACTGCCTTCCTGGCTCAGAAAAGTAGTTTATGTTTTGATATTCAAAATATCCAATAGGTGTAATCTCCATAATATTTTTAAACAAACACTTCGGTGAGATCTATCTGTAAGTCGCCATCAAATATATTCACAGGAATTTTATCGTCGCCGCCATACATACCAACGAACCGAAATTTCCCCTTTTCATCCAAAACAAACACGGTTACGAATTCATCATTTGGATTCACTATCCAGTATTCGCGTACGCCATGTTGCTGGTAAATGTCGAATTTATCTTTCACGTCCCGCTTTGAGTTTTTGGGCGAAACAATTTCTATCACCAAATCAGGTGCGCCCTGGCAGCCGCGATCGTCAAGTTTGGAAAGATCGCAAACAACATATAAATCGGGTTGCAGAACGGTGTAAACTTGCTTGTCCTCCAAGCTTTTTCTATCCTTTGGAAAACGCACATCGGAAGGGGCATGGTATATTTTGCACTGTTTATTGCGCAGAAAATACCAAAACATACTAACAAGGTTTGTCGAAATATCCTGATGCCGTCTCGAAGGTGCAGGTGTCATCAGCTTTATCAAACCATCATGTAGTTCGCGTTGCACATCGTCCATCCAAGTAAGATAATCGGCGTAAGAGTAACGTTTGTCGAAATCCAGAGTCAGTGTGTCCATGGTTATAAATTACAGTTAAACAAATACTTCCGTGAGGTCAATCTTCAGGTCGCCATTAAAAATATTCACAGGAATTTTATCATCGCCAGCGTACATGCCAACGAACTGGAATTTGCTTTTATCGTCCAAAACAAACACGTTTACATTCTCATCAAGAGGGCTAACTATCCAGTATTCGCGAACGCCATGTTGCTGGTAAATGTCGAATTTATCTTTCACGTCCCGCTTCGAGTTTTTGGGCGAAACAATTTCTATCACCAAATCAGGTGCGCCCAGACAGCCGCGGTCGTCAAGTTTGGAGAGATCACAAACAACATATAAATCGGGTTGCAGAACGGTGTAAACTTGCTTGTCATCCAAGCTTTTTCTATCCTTTGGAAAACGCACATCGGAAGGGGCCTGATAAACTTCACAATTCTTTTTTCGTAAAAAAAACCAGAACAAACCATTAAGATTTGACAATACCCTTTGATGCTGCCTCGAAGGTGCCGGAGTCATCAGTTTTATCAAACCATCGTGGAGTTCGCGCCTCACATCGTCCATCCAGGTAAGGTAATCGGCGTAAGAGTAACGTTTGTTGAGATCCAGTTTCAGGCTGTCCATGATACTCGATTTTATTTTTTTGACAAAGATAATGATTTTTGGAGGGGAAAATTGGCGGAAAGTTTGCATAAAAGCTAAAAACGGTTTGGCATTTCCAAGAAGTGCTGGGTATAATCCAGGTTCATAACGATAAATTACAACAAGTTTTTTATATATACCAATTTGGTTATGTGGGTGCAGTGACTTTCAAAATTATTTGTGGGTTGAGCAGTGCATGGTTTGCTTATTTGATTTCGCGAAAACTGGGATGTTTCAAAATATGTAATTTGATGTTAAAAGTAAGTAACTTTGCAGATTCTTACAGAAGCCCATAAAATCACCACGCTCTTCTTTAAATAGCTCATAATTTGCTATTAATGGATTTGCACTTTGTTTTTAATGTCCCAAGTTAAATATGAAACAACCTCCGACTGACAACTCAATAAAACCATTTTTAAAAAGCACAAACCTGAAACTTTCTGTTGTAATTCCTGCATATAATGAACAAGCTACAATCTATAATTTACTACATAGGGTGAGTTTAGTTTCGCTGGTTCAAGAAGTTGAAAAAGAGTTGGTTGTGGTGAACGACTGTTCATCTGACAATACAGAATCTGAGTTATTTCGTTTTCGCAGTGATTTTCCTGCCATAAGCATAAATTACCAGAAACATAGTGTAAATAAAGGTAAGGGCGCCGCAATACGAACCGGGATTCATGCGGCAACAGGTGATTTTATTATTATACAGGATGCCGATCTTGAGTACGACCCACGTGAATTTAATCTCTTGTTACCACCAATTCTTGATGGTTTCGCCGATGTGGTTTATGGAAGTAGATTTGCTGGGGGTAAGCCACACAGAGTTTTATTTTTCTTTCACACCATTGGAAACAAGTTTTTAACCTTCTTGTCCAATCTGTTGACCAATATAAATATTTCGGATATGGAAACCTGTTATAAGCTTTTCAAATCAGAGGTAATTAAAAGCATAGCACTCAAAGAAAACCGATTTGGGTTTGAACCTGAGGTTACTGCTAAAATCTCACGAATACCTAACATAAGAATATACGAAACAGGAATTTCATATTATGGTCGCACATATAGCGAGGGGAAAAAAATCAATTGGAAGGATGGGTTCAGGGCTATTTATTGCATTATCAAATACAATATCTTTAAATGAAAAAAGAGTTCGATTTTAAGCCAATAGACGCTGAGGGAGAGGCTACACTTAAAACAATCGCTTTAGCAAATCACTTAAACAGTTGGATGTATGATACCATTAAACCTTTTTCTAAGGGAAAAATACTTGAAATTGGTAGTGGAGTGGGGAATATTTCCGAATATTTTATAGATGATGAAGCAACTATCATGCTTACAGATATTCGTGAAAGCTATTGTCAAGCACTTGGTAAAAAATTTAAGAATCGGAAAACTTTACTTGGAATTGAAACAATGAATCTTGTTGACGATGATTTCGATGCTAAATTTATTCGACATTTTAATAGTTATGATACGGTTTTTGCTCTGAATGTTGTAGAGCATATTTTTGATGATCAATTAGCTATAGCTAATTGTTATAAATTACTTAAACCCGGAGGGCATTTAATAATACTCGTACCAGCATATCAAACCCTATACAATGATTTTGATAAAGAGTTAGAGCATTATAGACGTTATTCAGAAGATAAACTTGGAAAACTATTCTTGTCCAATAATTTCGCCATACTTCATAAACAATATTTTAATGCTGCTGGTATTGTTGGGTGGTTTGTTTCTGGTAAATTGCAACACCATAAAACAATCCCAAGCGGCCAAATAAAGATATATAATAGGCTTGTTGGCTTGTTTAGGTTGTTTGATAGATTAATATATAATTCATTCGGTCTATCCATTATAACAGTGGGTCAGAAATAAAATGGCAATGATTTCCAAAAATAAAATAGCTGTAAAATCAAACAGTGTTAATTTTTATGGAAATCCTATTGCATTAGAAATTGGTTTGGAAAAACAGTAAAATTGGATTTCTGCAATTGTATTAATAGCTTTGTCAACCCTAATTAATGAGAGGTAAAATTATTTAATACAAGATTCTGAACATGAAATTTACAGAAAAAGCAATAGTGCCATTTGTTCTGTTTTTAACAGGGCTTATAGTTGTTAGTATTCAATTGTTGTCGTCAGGTGTTACAGGCGAAACTGATTCGATTACCCATTACCAGATTGCACGCTATGCATTTAAATACCCGGAATATTTCTTAAACCATTGGGGAAAGCCTCTATTTACAATTTTGGCTTCGCCATTATCACAGTTTGGCTACATTGGTACGGTATCCTTTAACATTTTGTGTGGTTTGGTTACTGCATGGTTCGTTTTTCGAGTAGCCAAACGTTTGGAGTATCGGTATGCATGGTTGGCAATTGTTTTTACTGTTTTTATGCCTGGTTATCTTTTTATAATGTACAGTGGCCTAACAGAAATTCTTTTCAGTTTGGTTCTTGTTATATCAATATATCTATTTGTAAGTGAGCGTTTTATATGGTCAGCAATAGTTATATCACTTATACCATTTTCCCGCACCGAAGGAGTAATGTACCTTGCATTGTTTTTTCCTGTCTTCATTTGGATAAAGCAGTACAAGGCTCTACCTTTCTTGCTTACTGGTTTCATATTGTTTGGTTTGATTGGTCTGCCTTATTATCATGATTTTTTTTGGTTCTTTACTAAAATGCCATATAGTACGAGCAGTTCAGCACTTTATGGGAGTGGATCTTTTTGGTCCTATTTCCGTGAAATGGATTATTACATGGCATATCCATTGCTAATTCTTTCAGTTTTAGGGCTTGTGTTTATTTCGTTAAATTTTAAATCAGGTTTTAAAAACCTTCGGGATATAAAATTTGTTACCCTATATTTCCTGATACTTCCTGCGTTTTTCGGGTTTATACTTGCGCAAAGTTTTCTTTGGTGGAAAGGTTTGGGCGTGTTGGCATCAACCCGGTTTATGGCTTGTGTGCTTCCGCTAAGTGCCATTGTGGCTGTAACAGGTTTTGAATGGGTGATGGAAAAAGCCAAGGCCAACAAGGCAATTTATTATGTTTTGGGTACGTTTATAATAGCTTTGGTGGTTTATAAACCATTTACTTACAATCAAATACCCATGAAAACGGGTATCAATTTCGCGGTAATGGAACAACTTGCCGCATGGCTTAAAGCTTCGCCTTACAGCAAACATAAGGCCATGTATTCCGATCCCATGTTCCCGTTTTATATGGATATGGATCCTTTCGACCAGAACCAGTGTTTTAAAGTTTACGATTACCAAAACACTGATCCTGCCAGCCTGCTAAAACATGGCCAACTGATGGTTTGGGATGCCCAGTTTGCCGGATACGAAGGCCATCTGCCGTTTGATTCGCTGATGAAAAACTCAAACCTCCGCCTGCTCAATATGTTTACACCTATGGAGAGTTTTACTATTATAGGTGGCGAAAAATACAAGATTGCCCTTTTTATCAAAGAACCAAAAGATACAGCCCAAGCTGTTTACAAACAATTGTATTTCAACGATTTTGAAAGCAATTTGCCGGAAGACCAATCGAAAAACACTACCAATAAATTCAGTAAAAGCGGTAAAAATTCTATTCTGCTAAGCCCCGAAAACATCTACAGTCCGGCCATAGAAGGCAAATTACAAAACCTCCCCGGCATCAGCAATGTTTCATTTAGGGCAAGTGTTAGGATACTGAATCCGTCAACTTCCGAAAAAGGCCAGATTATACTTGCACTGAGCATTGAAGATCAGCAACATAAAGTGTATAGATACCTTGTAGCAAAAGATACCGATGTAAAATCAGAACCTGGCAAATGGTTCCAGCTTTCGCTTACCGATATGGTTGACCGCAACAATCCCGTTGATGGAAACTACAAAGTGTATGTTTGGTACACCGGCAAAGGCAAAATTTATGTTGACGATTTGAAACTGGAATATATGAAAGTGGGGGAATGAAGGCGTTAATAGTTAATGGATATTGGTGAATGGTTGATGGTGAATGGCTAATAGACCTACATGACAATTGGAACAAACTTGGTGTAAAAGTAATTGCTACCGCCCCTAAAACAGCATCTTTATCAGAAATTTAGTTACTTGAAGATGGAAAGGTTCGGTATTAAAAAACAAAGTGTTGATTCATTTGCTTGCGATAATTTGCAGGGTGTAGGCACCCCTCTCATTTTTTCAAGGAGAGGGGATGGGGGTGAGGTTTTGGAAATGAAAAGCTACTTGATCAAAAAAGTACCACTCGGAACTATCTTTAAGTAAAATAAATGAAAAACGACTTTTGTAAATAATTCTTTATTAGTAAGTTAAAATTAGACCGATGAGAATGAAAAATAATAAAATACATTCTTCTTGTACTCAAAAATGAAAGTTGCATTAAATGAAAATCCACCTGAAATCCACCAATTCCGTATCTGCAATAATTAGCTTTTTGCTTATTGCCGGAATAGTTTTTTTCAGGTTTGTGTATCCTCCGGTGAATATTTTATCGTGGGATGTGTTTGGCTATTATCTGTACCTCCCGGCAACTTTTATTTACCACGACCTCCGCCTAACCGATATTTCGTGGGTAAATCAACTTATTGAGCAATATCAGGCAACCTCAACTTTCTATCAGGCAACGGCTTTGCCATCAGGTGGTTGGGTTATGAAATATTCGATGGGCATGGCGGTGCTGAATTCCCCGGCTTTTTTTATTGCGCATATTTTCAGTCTTGTAAGCGGGTTTAAGGCGGATGGGTTTTCGCTTCCGTATCAATATGCGTGGGCAATCAGTGGCTTGGTTTATACCGCAATCGGGATTGTAATGTTAAGGAAGGTTTTGCTCCGGTTTTTCAACGATTTAATAACCGGTTCCTTGCTTTTTCTGATTGTTTTAGGCACCAATTATTTTCAGCTCACTGCTTTTGATGGTTACCTCTCGCACAACTATGTTTTTACGCTTTACACACTAATAGTTTGGTTTACAATTCGATGGCACGAGCAGCAGAAGTTGCGATTTGCTTTCGGTCTCGGGTTAAGCATGGGACTTGCAGTGCTGGCCCGGCCTTCGGAATTGGTTTGCATACTGATTCCAATCTTTTGGGGAATCGGTTCTGCCAATGGTTTCAGGCACAAAATCAATCTTATAAAATCAAATTTTGGACAAATTTCATTGATTATTGGTTCTGCAATTTTAGCAGGTTTGCCGCAATTGCTTTACTGGAAATACAGTTCAGGGCACTGGCTTTATTATAGTTACAACAATGCCGGCGAAGGCTTCGATTTCACACATCCTTATCTTAAGGAAGTACTTTTCAGTTTCCGCAAAGGTTGGCTGATTTATACCCCTGTAATGGCTTTTGCCTTGATTGGTTTTATTAGCCTTTACAGGAAAAACAAAGGCTTGTTTTTAATGATACTGATATATTTTGTCGTAAATCTTTACATCGTTTCCAGTTGGACCTGCTGGTGGTATGCCGGTGGAAGCTATAGCCAAAGGGCCTTGCTGTCGTCGTATGTTTTGCTTGCCCTTCCGTTGGGCTATTATATTCAGGCAATCATGGAACAAAAAAAAGCAATCCGGATTTTAGTTTTTTTAATCGCAGGATTGCTCCTTTTGCTCAACCTTTTCCAAACATGGCAATGGGCAAACGGAATTATAGATCGCACCCGCATGACGAAGGAATATTACTTTGCAACATTTGGAAAAACAAGTTGTTCGGATGCCGACCGAAAGTTGCTGTTGGTTGACCGACCTGCCGATGCCTTGGAAGAATTGAAAAACGAATCGGATTACAAAAAGCGGATGGCGGCAATTTTTGATTTTGAAAACTATCAGGATCAGGGAATTGTGATAAACAAGGATACTGTTTTTGAAGGAAAATCTTCGTTGCGGTTGGATGAAAACCACCCTTTTTCACCAGCTTTCGAAATGCCTTTCAGCGAAATTACAAGTAAAGATCATGCATGGTTACGTGCCGAAGTTCAGGTTTTTCCGGTAACGGAAGTAAAGGAAAATATGGCCAGCCTCGTTATAACTTTCCAGCATAAAGGCGAGGCATACAATTACAGGGCGGCAAGTATTTCGCTTGCTTCGTATGCGATGAAGCCAGGCCAATGGAACAAAATGCGAATGGATTACCTCACCCCTGAGGTACGGTCTAAAGACGATACAGTGAAAATCTATTTTTGGTTACAAGGCAAATCGCCTGTATTTATAGACAACCTGAGGGTAGAAATTTTTGATTGATTAAGCTTTCGGCTTTTGATACCGTTTGGAACGCAATAATCCCAATTTATTCAAAAAATGTGAAATGGATGTTTTTAAAACCCCAAAGGCATACACCGTACTGCGCGAAAGGTTTATAGATGAAGCTTCTTTAAAATATTTGGTTGGGCAGGTAATTTCACCAACTGGGAAGCCCATGTATATAATTTGAGAAATCATCTGGTTATCGAAAACAAAATCATCGCTATTTACATGATAATCAATGGAAAGCAGAACCTCGCGCGAAAATGCGCGGTAGCCGGTGTGATATTCGGAGAGTTTCTGGTTAATTAAAATATTCTGTATCAGCGTAAGCCCACGGTTCGAAATGTACTTTATAAGTGGCATACCACCTTTGCGGGCACCGTTTCCCAAAATCCGCGAACCGAAGACTACAGGAAAAACTTCGTTTGCAATAAGGTACGCCATACTTTGGATAAGTTGCGGAGTATATTGGTAATCAGGGTGTAGCATAATTACTATGTCGCCACCAAGTTTTAAAGCAGTATCGTAACAGGTTTTTTGGTTTCCGCCATAGCCCTTGTTTTGTTCGTGCCTGATCACATGCTTGATCCCAATCTGGTGTGCAACATCAACTGTATTATCGCGGCTGCGGTCGTCAACCAAAACAACTTCATCTACGATATCGAAAGGGATTTCCTTATATGTTTTTTCGAGGGTTTGGCCTGCATTGTAAGCAGGAAGTACCACCACAATTTTTTTTCCGTTGATCATATCGCTTTTATTTTTCTTCTTACTTATTGTAAAACAGTATATTGCGGTGCTGATTAATATTTCTTTATTTCAAAATCATCGCACCAAACCGCTCCCGAACCGTGGTTCCAAAGGTAAACTTTTAATTTATTTCCTTTAAACCAATCAGGGATTTTTATATCGAGCTTTGCTTTCTCCCATCCTTTGTCGTCAGTTTCCACATAGCCGCTGCTTTGCTGATAAAATGGTTCTGATGTGACGGAGGTCGCTACCAAAAATGCATCCTTGCTATTGGCTGTTTTCCAGATACTTATTTCGTAGGAATCGCCGGGCTTCACATCCTTCAATTCGTAAGGCATCGCATAACTATCAGTATAAGAAAGTATAAAGGCGTTTTTCCCAGATCGGGGTTTGTCGGAAGATAGGTTTTCATTTTTGCAGAACCTTTCTCCGTTTCCATCCAAAATCCACTGCCCATCGGGACTAATGTTTTCAAAATCATTTTGCAAAACCCAAACAGGAGGTGTGCTGTGAACGATGCCGGTAAACAATTCCGAATTCTCTTTATCTATTTCAAAAACAGCCTGAACGCGGCTGTCGAAAAGCCGTTTCAGTTTCAACCCACAATCCTCAACCGCTTTCAGTTCGTAATCGGTTAGCGGCCCACCAACAAGCAAGATTTTATCTCCATACTTTTTAACAAGTTCCATTGCCGGGATATTAGTTTCCCACAACTGGAAACTTTTCTCCTGCATATTGAAAAACAAAGCTTTCGGGAACAATTCCAGGAGTTTATCGCTGCTGTATAACCGCGAATATACATTTCCCCAACGCAACGAAGAATATTCGTTAAACGAAATGGGATAATAATACACTTTAACATAACCTGCATAATCGCGTTCAAGCCTTGCCAGGGTTTCGTCGGTACTTAGGTTCGATGCGCGATAACCTTGATAAGCCATTGATAAATAGGGAATATTCATCAGCGAAAAACCAATTACAATGGCAAACATTGCCGGCAAAGTAAAACTAAATACTTTTTTCCATTTTTCCGTCAAGCTTTTGTTTATCAGCAAGTAAATAAAAACCAGCGTAAATCCCGTAAGGCTTAGTGCCGGAAAAAGGTAATGGTTGCTATGGTAATGTTTTGCAACCAAAAGTATGCTGCCGAACTGGGAAATCAAAACGGCCAGAAGGATTGAGATTTCACTTTTTGATTCTTGTCGCTTCTGTTTCCCAACAATAAACCAGAATAAAAGCAAACTTAATGCAGACAATAGCATTACCGCAATCAGCGATTTATTGATTTTGGCTATCGAAACTAAAGCACTAAAATACTTTGCAAAATCTATGAACCCGGCCTCGCCTTGACCGTAAGTTCCGGTATGGGTGCCCAAATTTACCATCCAGTAAGCCATGTGCAAATACCCTTTGGCTGCTGGAAGCGTAAATAAAATGAAAGCAGGGAAAATGGCTGCCACATAAAGCCATTTGTTCTTTTGGCCTTTCAGTACAACAAAAGGGATGATAAGAATAGGGAGAAACGTCATTTTTGTGGCCAAGCCAAAACCGGCAAGCAGGCCAAATAAGAGTGGAAATTTTTTATGGCTTTGGTTTTTGGAAGTGTAATATTTCAACAGCAGCAAAATCAACACTGCGATAGCCGTAAACAAAAACTGTTCGGGCGCCACTTTGGTAAAACATTCCTCAATAAGCGTAACCGACAGGAAAGGAGCTGTTTGCAGCAACAAACCAATCCAAATATTCCCAAGCATGGAAGAGGCTACAAATCCTAACAAAAACAATATCAATGCATTGATGCCAATATGGCCTTTGCGTAAAACTTCGATATAAAACTCGGTATTTGACAAAACATCGGTTTCAATATCTTTTCCCGAAAAGCGCAACAAATGCGTAACACGCAACATAACAGCACTGTACATCTGAACAGTTGTGCCGGGATTGTCGAAATGTCCGACCGCTTTTCCTGTGGCGATATTCAATCCATTTAATAAATAAGCGCTTTCGGGATCGGTTCCGAACTTGGTACGGTCGAAACGCAAACCTATAACAAGGAAAATTATGGGGACAACAACCAAAAATGCGAACCGAAACTTCTTAGCCATAGTAGTTTATACCGTTTGCAAAATAGCGGTTAATAGTAGGTTTCCGGCTGTGCAAAAAGTTGTCAATCAGCACTTATTAAGGGTTAAAGAATCTGCAAATTTAATAAAAGTAAGGAATTTTGGATGTTGTTAAGGTAAAATGCTTTTCCCGGATTTCTATTTTTCTGTATTTTCAGGAGAAAGTCTGGTTGAAGTTTCACTCATTTGCATAAATGTATTGATAGGTCGGTGTTCTTTTGCAGTAAACCCTTAAGGCAATGCTGTATATTTCTTTGTTTTACGTACAACTTTTTATTTACTATGGGAACGGTTTAACTTTGTATGGAATAAATTCGGTATTCATTTTCCGAAATCAGCAAACAATTCAAAGCGCGGCTTGTTTTTTAAATAAAGCGCGGCTAATTGAAGTATTGCAATACTTTTATTATTACTAACTTTGCCCGCTTAAGTTTATTTAAACCAAAGATAAATAAGAGCCTGAACAAACCAAATAAATGGAAAAAGATCAGAACAATATATTAGAGGAAGTTACCAACAGCGATTATAAGTACGGCTTTTACACCGATATTGAAATGGACACGGCTCCCGTCGGTTTGTGCGAGGATACCGTCCGGTTTATTTCGGCTAAAAAAAATGAGCCTGAATGGATGCTCGAATTCCGGTTGAAAGCTTACCGTCATTGGCTTACGCTTACCGAACCTACCTGGGCGCACCTTCACCATCCACCAATCCAGTATCAGGATATAATTTTTTATGCTGCCCCAAAGCGGAAAAAAGAATTAAAAAGCCTCGATGAGGTTGACCCTGAATTGATTGAGACTTTCAACAAATTGGGCATTTCGCTCGACGAACAGAAAAAACTGAGCGGTGTAGCGGTTGATGCGGTTATCGACAGTGTTTCGGTTAAGACCACTTTTAGCGATACCCTTTCAAAATATGGTGTAATTTTTTGCTCTTTCAGCGATGCGGTGCAAAACCACCCCGATTTGGTAAAACAATATATGGGAAGTGTGGTGCCCAGCAACGACAATTTTTTTGCGGCACTTAATTCGGCCGTTTTCAGCGATGGCTCTTTTTGTTACATCCCCAAAGGTGTGCGTTGCCCGGTTGAACTTTCCACCTATTTTCGAATCAATGCGGCCAACACCGGCCAATTTGAGCGTACGCTGATTGTTGCCGATGAGGGTGCATACGTTAGCTATATGGAAGGCTGCACAGCACCCATGCGCGACGAAAACCAGCTTCATGCCGCCATTGTGGAAATTGTGGCCATGAAAGATGCCGAAGTAAAATACAGCACCGTGCAAAACTGGTATCCAGGCAATAAGAAAGGCGAAGGAGGAATTTACAATTTTGTTACCAAACGTGGAATCTGTAAAGGAAGCCACTCAAAAATTTCGTGGACACAGGTCGAAACAGGCTCTGCCATTACCTGGAAATATCCAAGCGTGGTTTTGATGGGCGACAATTCGGTCGGCGAATTCTATTCGGTAGCTGTTACCAACAATTTTCAGCAGGCTGATACCGGCTCAAAAATGATCCATCTTGGCAAAAACACCAAAAGCACCATAATATCCAAAGGAATTTCGGCCGGGCAAAGCAACAACAGTTACCGGGGATTGGTTAAAGTAATAAAACGGGCTGAAAATGCACGCAATTTCTCGCAATGCGATTCCTTGCTCTTGGGCGACAAATGCGGCGCACATACCTATCCCTACATCAAAGCCGAAAACCATACCAGCATTATTGAACATGAAGCAACCACTTCAAAAATTTCGGACGACCAGCTATTTTATTGCAAACAGCGAGGGATAAGCTCCGAAAGTGCAATCGGCTTGATCGTGAACGGATATGCAAAAGAAGTACTGATGCACCTGCCAATGGAATTTGCCGTCGAAGCGCAAAAATTGTTAGCCATAAGTTTGGAAGGCAGCGTTGGGTAGGAATGTGGAATGTGGAATGTGGGATGTCGGATGTCGGATGTCGGATGTCGGATGTTCGATTTCGGATTGTGGAATGCGGATTGCGGATTTATTTCAAAACCAATTATTTCTCAACCTCTCAACAACTCAACCCATCAACAACTCAATCCATCAACACCTCAACCCATCAACCTCTCAACCCTTCAACCCCTCAACAACTCAACAACTCAACCCATCAACCTATCAACAAAATAAACACATTATATCAAATGTTAAGTATCAGAAATCTAAAAGTTTCCATTAAAGGGAAAGAGATTTTAAAAGGGATAAACCTCGAAGTAAAAGCTGGTGAAGTCCATGCCATTATGGGACCTAACGGAACCGGAAAAAGCACTTTGGCCTATGTTATTGCCGGTCGCGAAGGCTATGAGGTTACCGAAGGTGAAATAATTTTCAAAGGCCGCAATATCTTAGGGCTGTCAGCCGAAGAACGTGCCTGTGAAGGGCTGTTCCTTGGGTTTCAGTATCCGGTCGAGATTCCGGGTGTTTCGATAACCAATTTCCTCCGCACAGCCATAAACGAACAACGCAAGTATAAAGGCCTCGATCCGGTTCCGGCTACAGAGTTCCTGGCCCGCATGGAAGAAAAGAAGAAATTGCTCGAATTGCAGGAAAAACTCGCAAGCCGTTCAGTGAACGAAGGTTTTTCGGGCGGTGAAAAGAAAAAGAACGAAATATTCCAAATGGCCATGCTCGAACCCATGCTTGCCATTTTAGACGAAACTGATTCGGGCCTCGATATTGATGCGCTGCGTATTGTAGCTTCGGGCGTAAACAAACTTCGCCGTCCCGACAATTCGACCATCGTAATCACTCATTATCAGCGATTGTTGGAATACATAGTTCCCGATGTGGTGCATGTGCTTTTCGATGGGCGAATCGTAAAATCGGGCGGAAAAGAATTAGCCTTGCTTCTGGAAGAAAAAGGTTACGAGTGGATAAGAAAAGAATCCTAAATTAAGGATGCCAAAACAGGATGTAATTATGAACGTTGGAATTATTCAAAAAACGTACGACCTTCAGGAGTATTTGAAATCGGTGTTTGACAAAATGAAGCACGAAATCACTAAAAACGATACAGCTTTTATTGCCGAAAAACGAGAAAAAGCTTTTGGGCTTTTCAATAAAGCAGGTTTCCCCCACCCGGCACTCGAACGCTGGCGTGGTACCGACCTTTCGCGGGCACTGAACCACGAGTATTCTACTTTGCCCGAACCACCACCCGCCGATTTGGATATTGATAAAATTTTTAAGTGTGATGTTCCACATTTTGAAACTTTATTGGTAACCCAGCTTAATGGTTGGTATGCCGACAGGAAAAACCTAATACAGGTTTACCCTAACGGGATGATAATCGGCAGTTTGGCCGAAGCATTCCAAAAATATCCTGAGTTGGTAGAAGCGCATTATGGGAAGTATGCCGATGATAAGGCCGAAAGCCTAACTGCATTGAACACGGCCATGTCGCAGGATGGGATTTTTATTTATATCCCTGACAATGTTACCGTTGAGCAAAATATTCAAATGGTGAATATTACTGATTTCAAACAAAACCTTTTCCTTAATACACGAAACCTTGTAATTTTAGGCGAAAACAGTCATTTGCGGTTGGTACAATGCGACGATTCCATCAACCACGATGTTACGTTTATCAACACGGTAACCGAGGTGAAAATTGGGCGCAACTCCAGCCTCGACCATTACAAACTCCAAAACAAGGACGACCACACCACGCTTATCAATAGCATGTATTTTTATCAGGATGAGGGCAGCAGTTTGTCAACAAATGCCATCAGCCTAAATGGCGGGTTGATTCGCAACCTCTCGCATGTTACGCTCAGCGGCGCACACAGCAGTGCCGATGTTTATGGGCTTTACCTTATGGATCGTCATCAGCATGTTGATAACCAAGTGTATATAAACCATGTTGCTCCTGATTGCGAAAGCAGGGAGCTTTTCAAAGGTGTTTTGGACGATCAGGCAAGCGGCGTTTTTAATGGCCATATCAAAGTGTATCGCGATGCACAGCGTACCAATGCTTTCCAAACCAATAAAAATATTTTGCTTACCGATAAAGCGAGTATTGATACGAAGCCTTTCCTCGAAATTTATGCCGACGATGTAAAATGCAGCCATGGGGCAACCATTGGGCAGCTCGATGCCGAAGCACTGTTTTATATCCGTTCGCGCGGTATCAGCGAATCCAATGCCAAAATATTGCTGATGTATGCTTTTGCTGCCGAGGTGATTAACAAAATATCCATCCCGGAACTCAGGCAGCGTATGGACGATATGGTGAAAAAACGCCTTCGTGGCGAACTTTCGCAATGCGAGCAATGTGTTTTGAATTGCAGCACACAGGAGCATCAAAAAGTTTCGTTTGTAATTGATATGTCAAAAATTTGATCCTCAAACTAATGGAAGATTTTTTTGAAGATAAAATCCAATCGGTAAGGAACGATTTCCCGATCCTTTCGCGAAGCATTTATGGCAAACCTTTGGTTTATTTCGACAATGCCGCAACTACCCAAAAACCAAATTTGGTAATTGATGCCATCAGCAATTATTACCGCAACGATAACGCAAACGTACACCGCGGGGTGCATTACCTGAGCCAACACGCAACAGGCGCTTTTGAGGATGTGCGTAAAAAAGTTGCCGCATTTGTTAATGCCAGCAGCCCGAACGAAATTATTTTTACCCGTGGCGCTACCGAAGCTATAAATCTGGTGGCATGGTCGTATTGCGAAACATTTCTTGAAGCAGGCGACGAGATTATTGTTTCAGCCCTCGACCACCATTCAAACATTGTTCCCTGGCAAATGGCCTGTGAGCGGAAAGGAGCTTTCCTGAAAGTAATACCGGTTTCTGAGGAAGGTGAACTTAATCTTGAAGTTCTAGAAACTTTATTGAACAGCCGGACAAAAATGCTTGCTATCAGTCATATTTCCAACACTTTGGGAACCATTAACCCAATAGCTGAAATAGTTGTGATGGCACACAGCAAAAATATTCCTGTATTTGTTGATGGGGCGCAAGGATTGTCGCATGGTCCTGTTGATGTTCAGAAGATTGATTGCGATTTCTACGCATTTTCGGCACATAAAATGTATGGCCCGATGGGGATTGGTGGGTTGTATGGGAAAACGTCCTGGCTCGAAAAAATGCAGCCCTACCAGCTTGGTGGCGAAATGATTGATAAAGTAACCTTTGCAAAAACCACTTTTAACGAAATTCCTTATAAATTTGAAGCCGGAACGCCGAATGTTGCCGATGTGATGGGTTTTGGTGCAGCTATTGATTATCTAAATTCATTAGGTTGGGATTTTATCACAAGGCAGGAACAAGATTTGCTCCACTATGCAACCGAAAAACTTAGCGGAATAGAAGGGGTTAAAATTTACGGTACCTCAAAACATAAGGCTGCAATTGTATCTTTTGCAATAGAGGGAATCCATTTTTTCGATGCGGGCACTATACTCGACCATTTGGGCATTGCCGTCCGCACAGGGAACCATTGTACACAGCCGTTGATGGAAGTTTTCGGAATAAGTGGTACATTGCGTGCCTCAATGGCGTTTTACAATACCCGTCAGGAAGTTGACAGGCTTATTGCCGGGATTTATAGCGTAAAGTCACTTTTTGCATAACCAATCAAGCCAAAACACAGAATTGAAATGACAATTGCTGAAACAAAAGATCAGATAATCAATGAGTTCAATCAGTTTGACGATTGGATGGACAAGTACAATTACTTGATTGAAATGGGTAGGTCAGTTCCCTTGATTGACGAAACCCAAAAAACGGATTCAAACCTGATTATCGGTTGCCAGTCGAGGGTATGGTTAAGTTCGGAGTACAAGGACGGGCTGATTTATTATACTGCCGACAGCGATGCGGTTATAACAAAAGGGATAGCCTTTTTGTTAATTCGGGTATTTTCGGGCCACACACCAACCGAAATTGTGGAAGCGGAAACAAACTTCCTCGATCAAATCGGGCTAAAAGAACATTTATCGCCAACCCGCAGCAACGGTTTGCTCTCCATGGTGAAACAAATAAAACTGTATGCTTTTGCTTATCAGGTGAAGGAGAAAAATAGTTAATTTGAAAATGTGGAGATTTGAGGATGTGGGGATTTGAGGATGTGGGGATGTGAAAATTAGGGGATTATGGGATGTGGGGATTCTGGGATGTAGGGAAATACCATACCAAACATATTAGCCAAATGACATATCCGCAACTTCTATTCATCCCATTAACACATTAACCAATCGCAGCATTATCTCATTAGCACATTACCGCATTACCACAATATCGCATAAACCTCTCAACCCATCAACCTCTCAACCCCTAACCCATTACCGCATTAGCACATTACCGCATTACCGCATTAACGTCTCAACCCATCAACCCATCAACCCATTAGCACATTAGCACATTACCGCATTAACACATTAGCACATTACCGCATTATCCCATTACCGCATTGCCAAATTATGGCATTAACACATTAACACATTATCGCATTAACAAATTTACCCATGCGTAAACAAATAGAAAAAGATATACTTTCCGAAAGGATTGTCCAGGTAATAAAAACCATTTACGATCCCGAAATCCCTGTGAATATTTACGATTTGGGGTTGATATACACCATTTTGGTTGACGATGATTTTGTGGCCCATGTAACCATGACGCTAACAGCGCCCAATTGCCCGGTGGCCGAAAGCCTTCCCATTGATGTTCATGAAAAAGTAAAAAACGTTGAGGGAATAACCGATGCCAAAATCACCCTTACATTCGAGCCACCTTGGGAACGTGAAATGATAAGCGAGTCGGGGATGTTGGAATTGGGTTTTTTGTAAGGCTTGCTACCCTGTTCGTAAAACCAGATTGTCACTAAGATAATCTGGTTTTTTGTTTTTACAAGGTATCCCTTTAGGTAACCAAGCGGATATCCAAATCCTGTTTTTTGGATACGAAAGGAATTTAGTGGAGCAATCCTGGCCAATTAGTTATAGCAACCTTGTATCAGGCCTTCGCAGGCAAAGTGAAATAAAACGTACTCCCTTTCCCTTCTTCGCTTTCGACCCAAATCTTTCCACCGTGTTTGCCGATAAAATCCTTGCAAAGCAACAAGCCTAAGCCGGTGCTGGGTTCGCCATCGGTGCCTTTGCGGCTAATGCTTACATCGAGTTTAAACATGTTTGCTAACGTTTCGGCATCCATGCCAATACCAGTATCTTTAACCGAAAATTGGGTATAGTCGTCGGCAGTGGTTGTAGCCGAAAGGTTAACTTTACCGCCCGCTGCTGTAAATTTTACCGCATTGGAGGCTAAGTTGCGCAGGGTTGAAGAGAGCATGTTTTGGTCGGCATTTACCTGGAGGTTTTCGGGAATGTGGAGGCTCATTTCGATGCCTTTTTTATTGGCCAATTCAACTATGGGTTGTACGGTAGCAGTTGCAAAAGGAAGCAGCATAACGGGTTTTGGTTCAAAGCTTGTAGAACCCCGTTGCATCCGCGCCCATTCGAGCAGGTTGTTGAGCAAGTTAAAAAGATTGTTCGCCGATTGGTTCAAACCTTTCGATATATCCTGTAGTTCGTTAAGCGTAAGCGATTTAAGCTGTTCGGCCATTATTTGCGTTAAGCCCAAAAAGCCGTTGAATGGCCCGCGCAAATCGTGGGCAATAATGGAAAAGAACCTGTCCTTTTCGGAGTTTAGTTTTTCGAGCTCTTCATTTTTAGTTCTAATTTCGGCTTCTGCCATTTTTTGCTCGGTAATATCCCAATTTGTTCCAACCATACGCAGGGGTTTGCCCGATTTGTCGCGTTGCACATAAGCCAAAGCTCTTATGTACCGTATGGATCCATCGGGCCAAATAACACGGAATTCGGTATTGAATTCTTTCTCTCCTTTTATAGCTTTTTGAATTTCTATGTCCCCACGTTCCTTATCGTCGGGATGCAACCCTGCTTGCCAGGCACTGTAAGCTCCATTGAAATTTTCTTTGGCAACGCCATATAAAATAAACATCTGATCGTCCCACAAAAGGGCATCGTTTCTCAAATCCCAATCCCAAACGCCTACGCCACCGGCACGGGTTGCAAGGGCGAGCCGTGCCGAAAACTGCTTAAGATCTTCTTCCGCCTTTTTGCGTTCGGTTATATCCTGAAAAACCCCATAAATACGTGTAGCTTTCCCGTTTTGCTTATCAACATTTCCGATGGAGCGCACCCACAGGTGGTTTCCCTTTTTGGTGATAAACGGCAGTTCGAGATCGAAAGGTTTCCCTTCGTTTATTGCCTGTTCAATGGCTTCCTTTATTATTGGCTGTGCTTCGAGGGCGTAAAAGTGGATGCCATCTTCAATCCGGGGTTTAATGCCTGTGGGCACCTCGTGTATGTGGTAGGTTTCCTCCGTCCATGTAAGTTTATTTGTAACCAAATCTATTTCCCAGCCCCCAAGTTTGGCAAGACGCCCGGCTTCGCGAAGCAATATTTCGCTCTTGCGCAGTGCTTCTTCAGCTTTTTTGCGCTCGGTAATATCCGTTGAAATGCCAATAACACCTTTAATTTCACCTTTGTGGTCAACAAACGGGATTTTGCTGGTGCTAATCCATTTCATGCCTGCGGCGGTATCCCAGTTTTCTTCGTAATTTAATTTTGGTATCCCCGAATTTATTACGGCCAAATCGTCCGGATAATATTGGTTGGCAAGATCAACCGGATAAATTTTGTCTAAGTTGACGCCCTCAAATTCGCTTTTTTGCTTGTGGTAGGCATCAGCCAGAAACTTGTTTACACGGATAAAATTGTTTAATTTATCTTTATAAAAAACCAGCCCCGGTATATGGTCCAGAATCGCTTCGAGTTCCGTTGATAATTCTTCCGATTTTTCCCGGCTTTTCCTGAGTTCTATTTCAACCTGTTTGCTTTCGGTAACATCGAGGCAGTAACCAATATATCCAATAAACAAACCCATGCTGTTGTAGCGTGGGCATCCATCGTCGCGCAACCACCGGTATTCGCCATCGTGCCGCTTCAAGCGGTATTCGAGGCTGTAAGGCAACCTGTTGTCGAAGGACGTATTGAATATTTGATTGGTTCTCTCGTAATCATCAGCGTACATTCCCGAAACCCAGCCTTCGCCCGATTCCATCTCTTCGGTGTGCCCGGTAAAGTTAAGCCAAACCTTATTGAAATAGTTTCGCAGTTTATCGGTATCCGTAGTATATATCAATGCTTGGCCCGAATCGGCAAAAGATCGGAGGTTGTTTTCGCTTTCGACAAGGCGCTTTTCGGCAATTTTTTCCCTCGTAATATCGGTTATAATAAGGAAGAGTTTGGGTTGTAGCAGATCTTGCTTGTTTTCGAAAGAATCGTCGGTTTTCAGGTTGCCCGCAATTTTTGCAAAAAAGGATTTCCCCCCTTTTTTTTCGATTTTCAGTTCCATGTTTTTCTCGGCAGGATTTTTGAAAAAAGCATTGTACCTGCTCAGGAATATGGTGCGGTCCGAGGTTTCGATAAAATTGGCGAAACTCGAATTTACTATTTGATCCAATTCCCTGTTTACCATTTTGGCAAAAGTTTGGTTGGCTTGCAACACGATGCTTTTCTGGTTCAGCGTAACATAACCTGCAGGAGCCTGGTTGAAAAGCTGCGCATACTTGTTGCGCGAATCTTCGTGCTGTTTTTGGGTGTTGCGCAGTTCTTCGTTTTGCAGTTCAAGCTCTATTTGATAAACCTTTAGGTCGTGAACTACCTTGTTGAACTCGGTTATAGGGATATCGTTTTTTTCGCTGTGGTTTTCATTCAGAAGTTTTTCTGCCTTTTCGCGCAATTGTTTAAGCTTATCGTCCATGGTAAATGGTTTTTCCCTTATTGTGGGATTTGTGTTTCATCTTTTTTTTGAAAATCGAAACCTAATGACAACAGTGCATCTTCGGTTTTTTTATGATCAGTAACATCAAAAACCAAACCTGTTGCCCTCAAAGCCATACCTTCAGGGCTTCGTTTTACTATGCTGCCGGTGTCGTGGAACCATTTGTATCCGCCCGAAATTGTTTTGATGCGATAATGTGTGTCGTAAATATTTACCAAACCATCAATATGATCCTGCATGGCTTTCATTATCCTGGCGATATCGTCGGGATGAACAATATTAACAAAGTCGCGGTAATGGGTAAATTTTTCGGGTGGATAACCCAGCATTTCGGCTTTCTTTGCGCTGAAAGCAACCTAGCCAGTAACCAAATCCAGGTCCCACCAAGCCATATTGGCTGTTTCCATTGCCATGTTCAACATGCTTATATTGTCGCCCAAAGCAGTTTCGATCGCTTTAAATTCGGTCATATCGTGGGCTATAACGGCAAACTGTCCCGTGGCCGGCCTAAAAGCCCTAACCTCAAAATGTTTATTAAGCTCTTTGCTAAATTGGGTAAAATGGATAGGAATGCCACTGCTAACCACCTCGCCATATTTCTGTATCCAACTATATTCAAGCTCGGGCATCACCGCCAAAACTGTTTTCCCCACTATTTCATCAGCTTTCATCCCCATAATGGATTCGAAGGCCGGGTTCACTTTCAGGAAACGGTAATTAACTGGTTTGCCTTCGGTATCAAAAATCATTTCGTGCAAAGCGATGCCATAATTAATTTCGTTGAACAGTTGCCGGTATTGTTCTTCGTTGAGCTTCAAAGCGTATTGGGCTTTTTTCCGCTGGCTGATATCCTGGAAAGTGGCGTAAACCTGAAAAGGTTGCTTTTCGCCTGGCTTAAATAGTGGCACAGCGCAAACATTGATCCATACAGTATCTGTTTTTAATGGGTTGTAAACGCCCATAACCACATCGTTAACAAGCTGTCCGGTTTTTAGCGCTATCATGGCCGGATGTTCATTGCCTGGGAATGGTGAACCGTCTTCACGCACAGATTGCCATGCGGGGTCGATGGACTTTTTCCCTTGCATCTGATCGAGTTTGAGGCCTAAAATAGTCTCGGCAGCATGATTGGCAGAAATTATTTTGCCATGGCTGTCCTGATAAACCACGCCCAAAGCCATGGTGTCGAATAAGGTCTGGAAGCGGTTCTCAACCAGTATGAGGTCACTTTTCGATTTATTGGTTTCGCTGACATCTATAAACGAAACCACAATGCCGGAATATGATTTTGGGCCAATAACATAAGGCTCAACACGCATCAGGTACGATCGTCCGTCCTTCGAGCTAACTTCAAGGTTAACAGGCCGCGAATCTGCTTGTACTTCGGTTATTGTTTTTATTGGATCGACATTGGCCAAAAAATGCGAAATATGTGTTATTGGTCGGCCTATGTCGTTATTGAGCAGGCTGAATATTTTGGTAATATCGGGCGAAAAACGGCGCACTTCCAGGTTCTCGTCCAATAAAAGCAGGCTGATTTGCGATGCACTTAAAATATTCTCTATATCGTTGTGCAGTTCGGTAAGTTCAATAATCTTGCTTTGGTATTCGGCGTTTACGGTAAACAGCTCTTCGTTGGTTGATTGCAGTTCTTCGTTGGTTGATTGCAATTCCTCGTTGCTTGCCAGCAATTCCTCGTTGGTGGCCTGCAATTCCTCGTTGGAGGTTTCCAATTCCTCGATGGTAGCCTGAAGGTTTTCGCGGGTAAACTGTAAGTCCTGTTCCAAGTCGCGGAGGTGTTCTTCGGCTTCTTTCGACAAATCGTAAGATTGATAATGTTGAACCTGGTCGGAATGGTCAATTTTCCTGGTTTCGCCTATAAGAACGGCAAGTAAATCTTCCTGTCCTTTTTTCTGTACAAGCGGGATAATCCTTATATCTACAAGGGTTTCGTTGTTATTTTGATGGATTCGGATATTAGAAAACCTTACTTCCTGATGCTGTCGGTAAACTTTTTGTATGCCGGTTACCAATGGCACCGAAAGTTCCTTTATTGCCATTTTTGAAATGTCGTTCACCAATTTCCCCACAGGCAATTTAAAATAATTCTGAGGGTCGCCTAAGGTGTGCAACACCTCAAGTTGTTCGTTTACAATAACCGTAAGCGGCAAATATTCGATAGAAACAGTTTGGATGAAACGTTCCAACACCCTATCCTCTTCTGCAGCCCGCAAGTTGCGCCTCACGCCGCTAAATTGGTTTCTCATTTCCCTGCTGCGGGTGTCGGTAACCGAAAGCAGGTGGTTGGCATCCGAAATAGGCTTCGACCGTCCTCTTGATCGATAGATTTTCCATTTGGTTTCCAGAGGTTCAAAATACTCCGACATATCGCTGGTCGATTCGCTGGTGCCAAGCATAAGCACTGCATTGGGGTTAAGCGAAAAATTAAAAAACTCAAATACCTTGCGCTGCAAAATAGGCTGGAAGTAAATAAGCAGGTTGCGGCAACTCAGGAACGAAATATTGGTAAAAGGAGGGTCTTTGATAAGGTTATGTTGCGCAAAAACAACCATTTCGCGTATATTCCTGGCAATTTGAAAATGGTCGTCTTTTTTATAAAAATACTTCGACAATAGTTTTGGCGACAAATCGGCGGTGATGCTTTCGGGATATATACCGGTGGCGGCAAAGTGAATGGCATCGCGGTCGATGTCGGTTGCAAATATTTTTACATCAACGTTTACTTGTGTGGCTTCCATGCACTCGCGTACCAAAATGGCAAGGCTGTAGGCTTCCTCGCCTGTGGAACAAGCAGCTACCCAAAACCGTACCTCGCGGTTTATGGCCGAATTTAATATTTCGGGCATCCATTTTTGCAAAAGCACATCGAAGGCTTCCTGATCGCGGAAAAAACTGGTAACGCCTATAAGCAATTCGCGGTATAAAGCAATTACTTCGCCGGGGTTTTGCACCAAAAAAGTCACATAATCCTTTATATCTTCGGTTTGGTTAATTGCCATCCGCCGTTCTATCCTCCGGGTTATGGTGCTGGGCTTATAAAAGGTAAAATCAACCTTGCACTTTTCCCTAAGGATGGAAAAAATCCGTGTAAGCCCTTCTTCGTCGCTTAGCAAAGTTTCGGATCTAATAGCTTTAGCCGCATAAGGATGCTTAACAAATGATTGGAGTTGTACCGGCATTTCGTCGGGTGGAAGTATGAAATCCGATAAACCGGTAGAAATAGCGGCACGTGGCATGCCGTCGAACTTGGCCGTATCCTCTCTTTGAACCATTACCATGCCGCCATATTCCTTTATCACACGAAGGCCGCGGGTTCCATCGCTGCCTGTACCAGAAAGGATTATTGCTATTGATTTTTCGGCTTGGTCTTCGGCAAGTGACTTGAAGAACACGTCAATGGGTAGGTTTACGCCCCGCGAATGATCCTGTTCGGTTAAAAACAATTTCCCGTGAAAAATATTCAGGTTCTTTTTTGGTGGGATAAGGTAAACGTTGTTAGGAAGCACCAACATATTATCTTCGGCACGGTGAACCGACATCAAAGTTTTCTTCGAAAGCAATTCCACCATCAAGCTTTTATAGTCGGGCGAAAGGTGCTGTATCACGATAAAAGCCAAACCGCTTTTGGGCGGCATATTGGTAAAAAAAGTCTCGATGGCTTCCAATCCCCCTGCCGAGGCACCAATGGCTACATAGTAAGTTGGTGTTTGGTCAAGTTCCGGTTGGGCGGAAATTTTGATGTCAGTTTTACCTTTATTAGTTTTTTGCATAATCCACCGAATTGATTTTCAAAAATAAGTAATTTTTTTCTGACAAGATGAAATTTGCACTAAATATTTGAGTCAACTCCGAAAAGTCCTTTTTAGCCACAAAGGCACAAAGTCTCTAAGTTCCACTAGGTCTATAATGAGCAATAACAATGCTTTGTGAACCTTTGTGACATAGTGCCTTCGTGGCGGTTCTCCTGACTTCGACACTTGGGTGGCGCAGGCCGATTTAACGCCTTGAGAATCGCATAAACGGTACAAAAATTATTTTTTACGAGCGAATATTCAATTCTGATGAGCTCAACTGTGAAATGGGTGGCGCATTGTCGAAGTCAGGAAATATTTGAGTCAACTCCGAAAAGTCTTTTTTAGCCACAAAGGCACAAAGTCTCTAAGTTCCACTAAGTCTATAATGCGCAATAACAATGCTTTGTGAACCTTTGTGACATAGTGCCTTCGTGGCGGTTCTCCTGACTCTGACACTTGGGTGGCGCAGGCCGATTTAACTCCTTGAGAATCGCATAAACGGTACAAAAATTATTTTTTACGAGCGAATATTCAATTCTGATGAGCTCAACTGTGAAATTGGTGGCGCATTGTCGAAGTCAAGAAATATTTGAGTCAACTCCGAAAAGTCTTTTTTAGCCACAAAGGCACAAAGTCAATAAGTTCCACTAAGTCTATAATGCGCAATAACAAAGCTTTGTGAACCTTTGTGACATAGTGCCTTCGTGGCGGTTCTTAATTTTTTAGTTATCGGAGTGGACTCATATTTAAAGCAAACAAACCTTGGTATATTAAAACCGGAAATACTACCTGTACACAAATATGCGAACAGTTTACAATATAGGGATACGGCCTTAAGCCACGCCATTACTTGCCCATTCGGAGTTGCAAGTCGGGGCGCGACTTTACGTCGCACTCCGACTAAAGCAGTTTCGACCTTCCGTTTGCAAGTCTGGGCTTGGCTTTAAGTCGCACTCCGACTTTCTTTAGCAGGAAGCGTAAAATGGAACGTGCTACGTTCGGGTGCGTCTTCTTTCCAGACGCGTCTTACCAAGTTTCTATTCTCTTTGTTCGGTCACGACTTCTTTTCAGACGCATCCGACCTAGTTTATCATCTCTGTTTGTATCAAAACCACCCCACAAAAAAATCCCTGCCACACCGTAGCAGGGATTTTTTTATTCTTCCAATCCATTGATAAACCAGCAGCAGATTGTTGTTAAATTATTATTGTAACAATGCAGGTCCGATGAGCCAACCAGAAATAATGTTTAAAGCCGCCATTCAGCCCATTTTTGAAATACAATTGTTCAACCACAGATTAGGATAACATCGCACCTCCAACATCGCACCTCCGACATCCCACATCCCACATCCCACATCCCAAAACCTACTTCAGCCCAAATCTATCAGCAATAGCTTTCCGTTCATCCCAGGCGGTTGGCGAATGTTTGAGGCCAAATTTTACGGCTAACAAACTTATTTCTTTGTTTTTCTTTTCTGAGCCATCAGGGTAACCATTTTCGGGCGTAAGTTCATGGAAAATACGCTCCAGGTATTCCTCAAAAGGCTGATTGAAATACATATCAATGAAACGCAAAGGCTTATCCGAGGCATTCCAAAAAGTATGGGTAATCATTCTTGGGCGCAAGTGCCATCCTCCGGCTTGCACCTCAACAATATCGTCGTCCACCAATACACTTGCGGTGCCTTCCACTACATACATTATTTCGTCCAGGGCCAAATGGTGGTGGGGCGCAGGACCCATTATCTTTGGCCCAACAGCACATTCAACACTCGAAAACAGTCCATTGGTCATTGATGAACGCATCCAAACGCGTATATCCATTCCTCCTTTGTAATCTAAAGGCGGCAATCCTGGCAACAGAACAGGTTTCAAAAGATCTTCAACAGGGGTATTTACGCTTGATCCCATTGCAATAGGGGCCAAAGCGCTGTAAGCTGCAAAAAGCCCGGTGGTCATTAAAAAGTTACGTCGTTCCATAAAATTTGGTTTTGGGGTTTGACTTATGTAAATGGAGCAGTGCAAGTATCAATAAACCAGTTGAATAGTATGGTTTCAACACAGAAGCGATAGTATAAAAATGTGATTTAAGGATGTATAATATGTAAATAACTGCATATAACAGATTTTTGTCGGAATAGTTCAGTTTTAGCTCCTTAAGTTGGCAGGGATATTATCGGGAAAGTATACTATTAAGAAAAGAGCCATCAGGGAAACTGATGGCTTTTTCATTATCCGCAATCCTAAAATGTATTTCCTTACTTCAACTTTCTTAACAACCTGGGCTAATTCTTATTTTGAGGTGCTATTTAACAAACATTTGCAACAAATTTTATTTTTCATTGTCCTTTTGTCTTGACACAAAAGGACCAACTTAGCGAAGCGGTCTCATGAGCTCCTTTAAAAATAAACAATGGGCGAATAAAAAGTCAAGGCTTTATAGAAATTTTACGCAGATGTAGCCGAAGGTAAACCGAGTGGGCACGTGCGTAGCAAAACACAGCTTCACCTGCTCCCAGGATGTTGTACCCAAATTGTCAAGCCGTGTTTTGCGGGTGTTTGCCGAGGCGTACATATGTGTAAA
>CAJAXK010000179.1 GCA_903946925.1 uncultured Bacteroidales bacterium
CGCCCTGTCCTGGGCGCGGAAATGCACGATAAACTCCTTGAGTTTTACAACTCAAGCCCCGACCAAATCGCAGTTCTGGAACCGGACCCGCCCGTTTCGCCTTCCTTGGAAGAAATTGCAGCAGCAACGGCCAAACTCCTGAAGCTGGCACAAACCGCAGAAATCCATCTTGCCTATTGGTACGGCTTCGACCTACTCAATGTCCAGATTATGAACGACGGCTTCAAAAGAACCGAAACCGAAAAAGTAAAAGGACTTTATAAGTACCAGGAAGATAACCTGAAAAACTTTTTCAAAGCTTCTGGATTCAATGGCCTTGATTCCATGCTGGAATATCTGGATGGCTCGGATAAACTTTGTTTACCCGAGTTTCACGAAAATGAAACCGGTTTGCAGCGCAAACAAATGTTCATCCCGAGTACGGCCATTTTTAACCAATATTATTATATTGGACAAAACCGGTTGCTTTTCATGCGTTTGGTACAACACATGAAAATTATCGAGGATATCAAAATTAAAATGGTACTTGGTGAAACCAACTACAATTTTATCAAATCCGAAATGGTGAAAGCTTTGCCGGATCCTAAAGTTGTTGCCATCCTTCCATATATCCGCAATGTGATCCCATATTTGAGTACTGCACTGCTAATGGAAGAAACTGCCTCCGACCTTACAGACAAAGGCCTGTTTTTTGAAAGCATTTCAAGCAATGCTTCCGATCATTCCAACATAAAGCCTTCCACAGAATCCCGCATTGCCGCCATGATCCAGCGGAACAGAAACCTTGGGAACCATTATCTGCAGGTATTGAAAAATTACCTGCTTGCCAATGCCCAGGTTTGGGATGATTATGCACAGCCGCTAAACGGCCTGCCGAACAGGGATAATAACGGCAAAAAAACCTTCTGGGCGTAACATGAAAACCATTGCACTGAAGTACAAACTTTTTGGCATAAACTTCAACGTTTCGGCATCGTTACCAGAACGATGGTCAGAATTGACAGCCGAACAATTTATTGCCATTGCTAAAAATCATCTTGCTGAAATCAGCGATATTGTCTTTTTGGCTACCATGCTTGGTGTTAAAAAAAATATCGCTGAGAAATTATCTAACTTCCAACACTATTGCATAGCCCAGGAACTTGAATTTATACAGGATTTCAAACCCTTGTACTCCTTTTCAATCCTTACCCTTCGAGGCTTGAACGCTCCGCGCCCACGCCTCGAAGGAATGAGCTTCGGTCAGTTTATGTACGTTGATACGTACTTTGAAGTTGCCGTTCTGGCTGATGATACCGCTCAGCTCGATAAATTTATCGGCTGCTTGTACCTTCCTGCCGGTAAACAATTCGATGAAAAACTTATCCAGGAACGCGCCGATTATGTTGGCCTTTTCTTCCGACCGGAAGAAAAAACTGCCATTTCCCTAAATTACCGACTTGTCAAGGAATGGCTTTGCTCACAATATCCATTGCTCTTTCAGGCTTCCGAACCGGAAACCTCAGACCTAAAACAAAACTCGGTAGCTGAGCGAAGCCGAAGC
>CAJAXK010000180.1 GCA_903946925.1 uncultured Bacteroidales bacterium
CTCAGTTTTCAGGCAGTTGAGCGTTGAGGATAATATCCGTGCCGTACTCGAATTTACCAAATTGAAAAAAAAGGAACAGTCTGAAAAACTCGAATCGCTGCTGGATGAATTTGGATTGCACCACGTGCGCAAAAGCATGGGGATTCAGCTTTCGGGTGGTGAAAGGCGCAGGACCGAAATTGCAAGGGCTTTGGCAACCGACCCGAAATTTATTTTATTGGACGAGCCTTTTGCGGGAGTGGATCCTATTGCTGTTGAAGATATTCAGAATATTGTCGTAAAACTGAAAGCTAAAAATATAGGCATCCTAATTACCGACCATAACGTTCACGAAACATTAAATATTACCGACCGCGCTTATCTGCTTTTTGAAGGTTCGGTGCTTAAATCGGGTACTGCCGAAGAACTTGCTGCCGACGAACAGGTGCGCAAGGTATATCTGGGGAGCAATTTCGAGTTACGGAGGTAAGTTCTTCGACCTCCAATTAATTTAGCAGAAAAAAAGATTGTCGGAAGTCGGAAGACAGAAGTAAGGAGTATTAAGAAAACAATATTTTCCATTATAAATAACGGTTTCGTGATTTGCTAAAATAGAATCCCTATTGTGTCCTATTGTGCCTAAGGTGTTTCAAAAATTATTCACGCAAAAACATCAATCTATTTCCTGTTAAAATCAGGTTTAAAAACCATCGAAAGCACTATATAAGCCAATATAATCAATGGCACTGCCGTAAAAGTTAAAACGGAAAAGGAGATAACAGCGAAACCCACCAAAATAAATTGAGGCTTATTATCGGTGAATTTAAGGTTGCTGAATTTAAGTGAAATCAATGGTACTTCCGACACCAGCATCAAACTCATTCCAACTGCTATAACGGCAAGTACATAATAATTATTGGTAAAAAATGTAAGCCCCGCTAAGGATTCGCTGAAACCAGCCTGCATTTTTATCAAAGGTAACGAACCCAGGAACAAGGCATTAGCCGGAACCGGAAGCCCAATAAACGAAGTGGTTTGCCGTGTATCGAGGTTGAATTTGGCCAGACGCACGGCCGAAAGTACCGGGATAATAAAAGCAATCAAGGCAAAAATATTTATTGCAGAGCCAGTTTCGGGCGTATTTGGGCTGCCTACCATAAGTTGGTACACAATAAAACCGGGCAACACACCAAAAGAAACCACATCGGCAAGTGAATCCAACTCTTTGCCAATTTCGCTTTTTACATGCAGCAATCGGGCGGCCATGCCATCCATAAAATCGAACAATGCCGACAGAACAATAAAATAGGCGGCATAATCGAGCCTGTATTGCAAGGCCATAACAATACCAATGCAACCACTGAAAAGGTTTAGCGTGGTTATAAAATTTGGGATATGTTTTTTCAAGAGGGTTTGCTTAGAGTGTTTGACGGGGTAAAATTAGTAAAATTGAGGGTTTAATTGTGTTGCCCGAAATAATTGTACAAAACATCAGGTTCGTACATTACCAGAAGATTGAAGAGTGATGATTGGAAATTGCATCACCCCGATTTATTTCGCTGAACAAAATTTACACTTTTTCGAACTCCACGATAAAGGGGCAATCTGTTACAACTGCTTCAAATATAGTTGCTAACCCCTATAAAACAAAAATACCTCATCGGTTATATACCCAATTTCATCTTCGGTAAGTTCATAAAAAAAAGGCAACCTAAGGAGGCAGGCGGCATATCTTTCAGCTTCGGGCAGGGGCGAACCGGAATATTTATCTTTATAGAATTGGCTTTGATGCAACGGCAGGTAATGGAACACGGCTTGTATCCCTTTTTGGTTCAGGTGGTGGATTAGTTTGTCGCGCTGTTGTGGGGTATTGGTTATTAAATAAAACAAATGCCCGTTTTGCGATGCATAATGTGGTATTAACGGTAGTTTTAAATCACCCGATTTTTGTAAAATATCCAAACTGTTTTGATATGAATCGAAAACCGCTTTCCTTTTTTTCTGTATTTGGTCGAGCATATCCAACTGCCCAAGTAAATAGGCTGCCGCCAAATCGGATGGCAAAAACGACGAGCCTACATCAACCCAGCCGTATTTATCCACTTCGCCACGGTAAAAAGCTGCCCTGTTGGTGCCTTTTTCCCAGATAATTTCGGCCCGCGGCGCCAAATCCAAATCATTCACTACCAGCATACCACCTTCGCCACAACTGATATTTTTTGTTTCATGGAACGAGAAAGCAGCCATATTGCCAATGCTTCCCAAGGCGCGGCCTTTGTAATACGAATCAATGGCGTGGGCCGCATCTTCAATCACAACCAATTTGTGTTGTGTGGCAATTTCCATAACCTTATCCATATCGCAGGCAATGCCGGCATAATGCACCACAACAATGGCTTTGGTCCTCGAAGTTATAAGGCTCTCAATAGTATTTACATCAATATTGGGGTTTTCGGCTGAACTGTCGGCAAAAACAATTTTCGCGCCCCGCAGCACAAAAGCATTGGCCGTGGAAACAAAAGTAAACGAAGGCATTATCACCTCGTCGCCAGGCTCAATCCTTGCCAAAAGTGCAGTCATTTCCAAAGCATCGGTACACGAAGTGGTGAGCAGAACCTTTCCGAAACCATAGCGTTGGCTGAAAAAGCTGTGGCATTTCCCGGTAAATATGCCATTCCCCGAAATTTTGCCTGTTGCCCCGGCTGCGGCAACATGGTAGGCTTCGCGACCGGTAAAGTAAGGTTTATTGAAAGGGATTTTCATTAAATTAGGGTCTGGCAGACTTATACAATATGGCTTCTATCAAGGGATTGTTCGTTGTAAGGGATATTTTCATACTTTTGAAAGCGCAAACAACAACAGAATTTCCGGTTCAAAAGTACACATTTACGGTGAATGATTGAAGCCCGGCCCGTTTTAACCTCCTTACATGCCCTCAAATCCCGATATTCAAAAAATTGCGAGCCTACCCATGTTTTTCATCCTTGGCAGGCCACGCTCAGGCACCACGCTTTTACGTACATTGTTCGATGCCCACCCCAATGTGGCTACACCAATAGAATGTGCGTTTATAATGAACATGAGCCAGAAATACGAAAAAGTCAAAAACTGGACCCGCGACGATCTTTTGGCTTTTCATTCCGACGTACAAAAACATATTAAATTCGATACCTGGAATATTGATATCGAAAAAATGAAAAACGATCTTTTGCTTTGCGAAGGCGAAAACACGTTTCAGACTGTTTGTAAGGTTGTTTATTTCGATTATATTTCCTTATTCCCAAAAGAGGAAATTAAATGGATCGGCGACAAAAATCCGGTTTATGCAACCTATACACCGCTGATGCTGAGGCTTTTCCCGGATGCCAAATTTATCCATCTGGTTCGCGACCCACGCGACAATATAATATCGTTGAAAAACGTGGATTTTGAAGGCCCATTCACCGCTTTGTTAGCTTACCGGTGGCAACATTCGGCCCGCAAACTTTATTATATCAAGAAAAAATACCCAAAGCAGTTTTATACCATCCGTTACGAAGACCTGGTTAAAGCCCCCGAAAAGTACTACCGCGAAATGTGCGATTTCCTTTCGCTGCCTTATTATGGGCATGTTTTTGAATTTTATAAAAAGCAGGACGAGGCCATGAAGCAGTTTAAAACCGACAAACTGATGAAGTACCACAAAAGCCTGCTTTCGCCTATAAACACAAGCAAAGTGGATCTGTGGAAAACGCAACTGCCTGACCGCGACATCAGGATTGCCGAATTTGTTGGTGGCCGATGGACTAAACTGTATGGCTACGAACGCAAGTACAAATGGCCCGGTTTTATGGCAATGTTTGTTTCAATTCCGTGGTTGGTTTACGGTAGTTCATTGTATCTTTTGCGCGATATGATTGATAAATTGCCATTCGATTTAAAGGTTAAAATTAAAAACCGAGGCCCAATGCTTGCCAAAGCCTTTGTAAAATTCAGGAACCCCGACTCCTGATTGGGTAATTGGTTTCTTTCCATGGTTGCGGATTGCGGATTGCGGATTGCGGATTGCGGATTTCGGATTGCGGATTGGATCCCATTAACCAATAACCAATAACTCTTCAACTGATCTCAGTGTCCGCCAATAACCAATAACACTTCGACAGGCTCAGTGGCCTCCAATAACCAATATCCATTTACGTATTGCAGATTGCAGATTTCGGATTTTGGATTTCGGATTGGATTTCTCAACCCATCAACCCATCAACCAACAACCAATCAACCAATCAACCAACAACCCAAATGTCCCAGCGAAGCCTTTTAAAGGATATCAGCAGCGTTTTTGCAAGCAATTTATTGTCCATTGGCAGTGCTTTGCTTATTGATATCGTTCTTTCGCGGCAGTTGGGGCCTGACGGGCGCGGATTGTATGCTTCAATTATTGTCGTCCCGCTTATTGTTACCAGTTTTGTGATGCTTGGTATCAGGCGGTCGGCTGTTTATCATATCGGAAAAAAAACTTTTGATATACACCGTTTAGTCTCAGCCGTTTTAAGCTTGCTTGCCATAACAAGTATTTTTGCTGTTTTTATCAGCGGTATTACCCTTTATGTAATGGCTCCAAAAGGGATTACAATACCTATGGCATTGCTGGCCATGTTATCCATCCCCGTAAAACTTATACTTGTTTACTCCGGCGGAATTTACATTGGGAATGAGGATTTTAAACGCTCTAACCTACAGGTTTGGCTTCCGGTTTTTTACGATTTGGTTGGGATTGTCCTATTTGTTGTGCTTTTAAATTGGTCGGTTACAGGTGCATTGCTGGCACTTTTCCTGGCCAACCTTCTTGTGTCGGCAAAATCCTTGACATACCTGTTTTCAACTTACAAAATACAGTTTTCGTGGGATAAGGAAGTATGGGCCAGCCTAACAAAAATGGGGTTAGTTTATGCCTTGGCGGTGGTAATCATGCAGCTTAACTACAAGGTTGACATATTGTTGCTCCAAAAATTATCAACTTTAAAACAGGTCGGTTATTACTCGCTTGGAGTTGCTATCAGCGATAAACTCTGGCAGTTGCCATCGGCAATCGGTCTGGTTGTAATGAGCCGCAGCGCCAATGTAACCGATACTGCAATCCTGAACCGCGATGTGGCAAAACTTGTCAGGGTTTCTTTCCTGATCGTTTTGCTGGCTTCGGTAATTTTATACCTTGTGATACCTTATTTATTGCCATTGTTTTTCGGACAAAAATTTATGCCAAGTATTGATGTTGTGCGCCTGATGCTACCTGGAATCGTAATGTTTGTGATTGTCCGTATACTGAGTGGCCGCTTTGCAGGTTCCGGTGAACCGAAACTCCTTATTGCACTTTTTATTCCGGTGTTGCTTGTGAATATTGTGCTTAACCTGTTATGGATACCCATATATGGAGGCTTGGGCGCGGCCATGGCTACCAATGTAAGTTATTCGCTTGGCGCGATTGGGATGCTCGTTCTTTTTTCAATAAAAATGAAAATCCCCTTTTCGGAAATAGTGCTGTTTAAGGGCAGCGATTTTACCTTTATCAGGAAATTTATAAAGCGTTTGAACAGAAAATGACAGGCGGATTTTCTATAGAAAAAATCAGGGAAACCCCAATGTTTTTTATCATTGGAAGGCCACGCACCGGGTCAACTTTGCTCCGTACCTTGTTCGATGCGCATCCAAACGTTATTATCCCGCAGGAATGGCCGATGTTGCTTTTGCTCCACATGCGGTTTGGGAAAATAAAATATTGGGACAAACCCAAACTCGAAATGTTTTATCAGGCACTTTTTCAGCCTTTACGGATACCGTTCTGGTCAATTAGGAATTGGCCTGCTATTGATTTGGAAGCCTTACACCAAAACATCCTCGGTTGTGAGGGCGACGAAACTATGGAAACGCTGTTGAAAGTAGTTTATTCCCACTTCAACTCTTTTTTCCCGAAAACGGAAATACTGCTTTTTGGCGATAAAAACCCCGCCATTTCGAACCACCCCGAACTATTGGCACAGATTTTCCCAACCGCTAAATTTATCCACCTTGTAAGGGATTACCGCGACAACCTGGTTTCGTTGCTCAATGTTGATTTCGAAATGCCCAATGTTGCCTTGCTTACTTATCGCTGGAAATATTCGTACAGGGTGATTGAAAAAGCTTCAAGGCTGCACCCAAGCCGGTTTTATACCCTTAAATATGAGGATCTTGTAAGCAATCCTGAATTTCATTTCGGCTGTTTGTGCAAATTTTTAGGCATTCCTGAAGATAAGTCCATATTTGGTTTCCACACCAAACAAAAGGAAGTGGAAGCAAATTTCCCTCCGGAGATTGTTAACCGCTATTTCAGCAGCCTTATGCAGCCTATTAACACCCGAAAAGTTGGTGTTTTCAATCAAAAACTTACCGGCAACCAAATCAAGGTTGCCGACCTCGTTGCTGGAAAAACGGCAGATGAAGCAGGTTACCAACGCATAAACACAAAGTTTTCCCTCCTCGATTATTTTAGGGTAACACCCGCAATTGCTTATACCAAAGGGCTTTACCTTATTGGAAAATCGGTTAAGGTATTGCCATACAAATGGATGGTTTGGCTGATAAATAAACCCTCATTTATAGTTGCTATTTATACAAAGTTGTTTGCTTCTAAAACTAAATAGTTTCCTCTATCCCGGGTTAGTTTCAAGATTAGTATTGATACATTTTCTCGTAACCAAACATAGTTTGTAGCCATAAAACTTGGATTTGAACTTTGCGTTAATACGATAACTACTAATTTTTTCAGCATGAATTTCAAAGGCAAAAAAGCCGTAATTTTGCAGCCCCTTTCAAATCGGGATTAAATCAATTCAAAAGAAAAGTTTTTTTATGATTATATTGACCAAAGTTGCCCAATTGCTTTTAAGCCTTTCGATACTCGTGATATTTCACGAATTCGGACATTACCTCGCTGCCCGCATTTTTAAAACAAGGGTCGAAAAGTTTTACCTTTTCTTCGACCCCTGGTTTTCGTTGTTCAAGTTCAAGAAAGGCGATACCGAGTATGGTGTAGGCTGGCTGCCATTGGGCGGATATGTAAAAATATCGGGAATGATCGACGAATCCATGGACAAGGAAGCCATGAAACTCCCAGCGCAACCTTACGAATTCAGGGCGAAACCATCGTGGCAACGGCTTATCATTATGTTAGGCGGAGTAACGGTAAATGTTTTATTAGCTATTGGTATTTATGTGGTTATGCTTTCGTGGTGGGGCGAACAATATTTGCCGAATTCGGAAGTAAAATACGGGATAACTGTTGATACTTTGGGACAACAACTGGGTTTGCGCAATGGCGACAAAATACTTTCGCTCGACAAAAAGCCTGTTGAGGATTTTTTCAAAATACCTTCCACCCTTATCCTCGAAAATGTGCAGTCCATACAGGTTGAACGCGATAGCCAACAGATTGAAGTTGCTGTGCCACAAAGCCTTGTGTCGGAATTAATCAAACATAAGAACCCTGAATTTATTAGTGTCCGCATTCCTTTCGAGGTAGCCGATTTTGCGCCAGGCTCAAATGC
>CAJAXK010000181.1 GCA_903946925.1 uncultured Bacteroidales bacterium
AACCCTTGGTTGAAAAGTCCACTATTCACAATTTTGGTAATCAACTCATCGGGGATAACTTCTCCGGTTTTGTAATGTTTAGCATACATTTTCAGCACTTCTGGTGCTCCTGCCCAGTTTTCCATCACCTGCGAAGGCAATTCAACATAATCCTGAGGTACGTTTCCTGCAGTGCGGTTATACTTGCCCTGTGAAAATAACCCGTGCAGGCCATGGCCAAATTCGTGGAAAAGTGTTGAGGTTTCGTCCCAGTTCAGCAAAGCTGGCATATCGCCAGTTGGTGGGGTAAAATTGCAAACAATTGAGATTACCGGATCCACTTTCTTGTCATTTTCCCAACCAGCCGACTGAAAATCGGTACACCAGGCACCACCACTCTTGTTGTCGCGTGGATGATAGTCGAGATATAAAATGCCTAGATGTGAACCATCAGCTTCTTTCACTTCAAAGGTTTCAACATCTTTTTGGTAAACCGGTAAGTTAGTAACCTTCGTGAATGATATCCCGTATAATTTCGTAGCTACTGCAAACATTCCGTCTCTCGCATTGCCCAAACTGAAATAGGGTTTAATTTCATTTTCATCGAGGTTATATTTTTTCATTCGGAGTTTTTCGGCATAATACCACCAATCCCAGGATTGCAATTTGAATTTCCCTCCTTCTGCATCGGCAATTTTCTGCATTTCTGCAAGTTCGGCTTTGGCAACAGGCAGGGAGGCCGTCATTAGCTTACTCAGGAATTCGTCAACCGCCGCAGGTGTTTTGGCCATATTATCATCAATAATATAGGCTGCATAGTTTTCAAAACCCAATAGCTTTGCTTTATCGGCCCGCAAGGCAACCATTTCAGCTAAAACCGATTTGTTATCGTTAGCATTGTTGTTGTTGCCGCGCATAAAATAACCACGGTAAATTTTTTCGCGCAATTCCCGGTTTTTGGCATACTGAAGGAAAGGGATCATGCTTGGTTTGGCAAGTGTGAAACCCCATTTCCCTTTCATATTGCCTTTTTCTGCTTTTTCGGCTGCAGCCGAAATTACGCCTTCGGGCAAACCATCTAAATCAGCCTTTGAGTCAAGCACAAGTTTGAAATTCGTATTGGTTTCTTCAAGTTGGTTTTCGCCAAATTTTAACGCAAGTATCGAAAGCCTTTCATTGATTTTCCGCAATTGATCCTGCTGATCCTTTGTCAGATTTGCCCCTTCGCGTTCAAAATCACGGTAGTATTTTTCAACAACCCTTATTTGTTGAGCATCAAAGTTCGATTCTTTACGTTTATCGTAAATGGTTTTTATTCGTGCAAACAGTTTTGCGTTCATCGAAATATCATCCTCGTGTTTCGATATCATTGGCGACACCTTATTAGCAATATCCTGCAACTGATCGTTTGTGTTTGCTTCGGTCATATTAAAAAATACTTTGCTAACGCGTTTAAGCATCTTGCCCGATTTGTCGAATGGCAAAATTGTGTTATCGAAGGTGGCTTCTTCGGTATTATCGGCTATGGCGGCAATTTCGGCATCATGTTGTTTTATGCCTTCAACAAAAGCCGGCATGTAATCTGTTGTATCAATCTGGTCGAAAGCGGGTACCTGGAATGGTGTTGTAAACTCAGTAAAGAATGGATTATCATTCTTGGGTGTTTTGGTACATCCCAAAACCAGCAGAAATGGAACTGCAACAAGCAGTAAGAGACTGTTTTTCATATAAATTAGTTTAGAATTGGTTTGAAGATTTGTTCGTTATATTTTGGGGCAAAAGTAACCTGATAAATGCAATTTGCAATTATTTTTTTAAGTGGTTCCAACGTCATGAAGTATTCTGATTCTTTAGGTTTACTGTTGAATCCATTCCGAAAAGTCTAAAACAAAAGAAAACCACGGAGGCACTGAGAACACAGAGGAAAACAGAGTATTGTTAATCAGCACTATATACTTCGTGAACTTAGCGAAGCGGTATCACGAACACATAAAAAACAAACAATTGTGAGTAAACTTAGTGGCTTTGTGTCTTTGTGGCTAAAAAAGACTTTTCGGAGTGGACTCATTGTTTCAATTTTACAATTCGCAGTAAATCCTTCCAGAAAATTTAAAAGCATTTTAAGTATTTGTATATCAATAAATAATATCAAATATTTTATGGATGAAATCAGATTTAATCTAAAATTCACCTCTCATTGGGAGTCAATTTCCAATAGAATAATGGTAAACATTCAACCCTCATTTAGTATTAAAATCATGTATTTGCCGTAGGCTTACAGTACGCAGAGTGGAACTATTGCACAAATTCCATCGAATGGAAGAAAAACAATCCAGTCAGTTATAACATAGAAGCTAACTTGAGATTGCCATAAATCTGTGCTAATCTGTGCAATATACGGCAACAATGTCGAATTGTTAGGATGAACAGTTATGTATATTTGATATTTAGCGGGGGCTAAAAAAAAAGTTTTTAAGTTAAAAAAAAAATTACTTTTGCATTGTCTATCACAATCAAAATCCTTTATTGTTTTGTGCCCATTGCGGCAAACTTACAATCATTGTTCTGAAGTAGATAAAATCAAAAATTGTGTGTGCAGAATTCAAATTATAGGTTAATCCTGCCGAATGTTTAAGTGTTAATCACTGGATGAATTTGTTGGAAAATAAAACTGGGTTTGAGAAAAGGAATGGCTATGTTGTTTGATAAAAATACGTTTTCAAAATTCATGGTTGGCTTCGGTTATCTGATGGCATTTGTATATATTGGGTTAGGTGCGATGCTATTTGTTCCGGGTTTATATCCCAACATACCTCCAGTATTGAAATTCGCATTTTCTTTCTTCTTTATTGCTTACGGTTTTTTTAGGCTTGTAAAAATGTGGACAAAAAAGAAAGACTTCAATGATCAATAAATTAATGGACATGAAACGCATTTTACCGCAACCGTTATTTTTGGCTTTGGCTGCCTTGGCAATACTAATTGCATCTTGCCATAATCCAATGGGTGTTCAACCTTTGAGCGAAACCCCTACCCGTGGGAATATCAAAATGAGTATTGATGAATCTTTTCAACTTTTGTTTGATACACAGGCTTATACTTTCCAATCGTTGTACGAAGATGCAAAAATTGCAATCAACTATAAGCCCGAAATAGATGTTGTTGCCGATTTGATGAACGACAGTTGCCGCACCGTTGTACTTACCCGCGATTTGACAAAGGAAGAAAAGGATTACCTCACTTCCCAAAAATTTGTTGCACGTACAACAAAAATTGCCCACGATGCACTGGCCTTGATAGTAAACAGGAATAACCCTGATACGATAATACTGGACGCCCAGTTTGCCGATATTTTCCGGGGTAAAATAAGCTCATGGAAGCAAATAAACCCAAAGTCGGCTAATAGCACTATTAATGTTGTTTTTGATAACAATAAATCTGGAAATGTACGTTATTTCCGCGAAAAGTTTGCACTGACTGGTAACTTCCCCGAAAATTGCTTTGCAGTTAGCAACAATCAAGAGGTCATAAAATATGTAAAAGAAAATCCCAATGCACTTGGAATAATCAGCGTAAACTGGATCAGCGATACACAAGATAGTATTTCTGAGATTTTCTTAAATGATGTCCGCGTTGTTGAGGTGGGAACCAACAGTTTGAACTATTGCAAGCCTTTTCAGGGTTACATTGCTGACCAGTCGTACCCATTCATCAGGGATGTTTACATGGTGAGCAGGGAGACATTTTCGGGTCTTGGCACGGGGTTTGTTAGTTTTGTTGCTGGAGACCAAGGTCAGCGGATAATCTTAAAATCAGGTCTTGTACCTGCCACCATGCCAATAAGGTTAATTCAAATAAATAAAGATTAATTTTTCAATACGAGGGAGGAAACGCCATGTTACGAATAACCAGAACCATTAAAAACATCCTTGCCGGAATTGCGTTTTTTGCAATTGGAAGCACTGCCTTTGGTCAGGATTTGAATTCAGCACTCAACATGACCTATCAGGAACAATTTGAAGCTGCTGACAACGCATTTAATGCTTTGAGCAAAGCCGAGCCGGCAAATGCAAAATATTATTTCTATAATGGTGAAAATCAATTGGCTTCCTATTTTATTGACCCAATAAACATACCACTTGAATCTATTGCTAAAAAAGCATTGGAGCGATTCAATAAGGGTATTGCTGCAAACCCAAACGAGCCGCTAAACTATGTTGGTATCGGAAAAGTAGCTCTTATCCAAAATAACAAAGCAGTAGCCGATGAAAATTTTGCCAAAGCACAAACTTTCCTACCGGCCAAAAAAGTAAAATCAACCCTGACCAAACCAGAACAAGCAACTTTATTGGTGCAACTGGCTGATGCTTATGTACAAGTGGGAAGCAAGGATTCAGCAATTGTGTTCGGCTTTTTACGCAGGGCCGAAGCGTTAGACAGTAAAAACCCTGAAATTTACCTTGTTCGCGGCGACTATTGGTTTTACACCTTAAATAATGGGAGCCGCGCTGCCGAAAACTACAAAAGATCGCAGGATTTTTCCCCTCAATCTACCCGTGCCCGTGTAAGGTTGGGGCAACTCTACACACGTATCAGGAGTTATCAGGATGCTTTGACCTACTATCAAGATGCGCTTACGATTGACCCTTCATTCGCACCTGCCTACTTGGAAATGGGATTTCTTTATGCCAAGACAAATAATAAGGAAGAATCGAAAAAGAATTTTAAAAAATACCTGGATTTAAGTTCAAGCAACATTGCTGCGAAGCGCAGATATGCCAATATGTTGATCCAAACTGAAGATTATGACGGAGCTATAGAGCAGATAACACAAATTATGGCAATGGACTCACTTTCGTACAATGACCTTAACCGAGCTCTCGCTTTCTCATATTTTGAGCAAAAGCAATATCCCAAAGCCAAATATTATATAGCAAAGTTTTTTGCTAACGCACCTGCAGAAAAAATTACTACAAAGGATTACACATATTATGGCAGGATCTTAATAAAAAACAGTCAAGATTCCTTAGGGATTTTAAGATTGAGCACTGCTTATGAACTCGACACAACCAATATTGACCTTTTAAACGAAATTGCGCTTTCGTACAACAAAGTGAAAAAGTACCAGAATGCAGGGGATACGTATAAACTGAAAATTCAGCGCACTAATGGAAGCGTAAACGATTATTATAAAATGGGGCGTGCCTATTTTGATGCAAAAAATTGGGTCGAAGCCGATTCAGCATTTTCAAAAGTAAACAGGATGAGCCC
>CAJAXK010000182.1 GCA_903946925.1 uncultured Bacteroidales bacterium
AAGACGGTTTTTCTAAATGTGGATTTTGGCAAAGGGAAAGGGGATTTGAAGATCGCAGTGCCATCGGTACCTGGTTGAGCTTGTTGGGAACATTTATTAAATCAGCCAGTGAATTCAACAATTCAAAGCTTTGGTTGTTTAAGGAATGGTTTTAGTAAGAATTGAAATTTACTTTAGCATGGAAAGTAGTCCGGTTCAGGTCAATTTTTATCTTTGAAAACAAATTGAAAAAGCTTCATGATTATCAACAGAATCATAAACCAACAATTTATTTATATGACCGTTGACGATTACATAAAAATGTTTCCTGCTAACGTGCAAATTATTTTAAAAAGACTCAGAGCCTTAATCAAGGAAAAAGCTCCTGAAGCAGATGAAAGTATTGCTTATCTGATGCCAGCATACAAAACTAATGGACGGCCTTTAGTTTATTTCGCAGGATTTAAAAATCATATTGGTTTTTATGCCACACCAAGTGGGCATTCCGAATTTGCTGTCGAACTTTCAAAATACAAGCAAGGCAAAGGATCGGTTCAATTTCCTTTGGATCAACCCATTCCTTACGATTTGATCGGTCTTATAGTTGAATTTAGGGTACAAGAAAATTTAACCAAGCATAAAAAATAACTATCCGGAAATACCACTTATATTTGTCCCTGGATTTGAAAACTTCGAATAGCTAATTGTAAGAAATGCCCTTTTGGCAAAATAAAATCTAATAAAAACCAAAGAAAATGAAAAACGAAAAGAAAACAATCAAATTTGGAGAGGAAGTGGAGGGTTATTCCATACCTGTATTGAACGAACGCGAAATCAGGGCTGCTGCCGGAATACTTTTTTTAATGATGTTTATATCAATCTTTACGGCGGCAACACAAGGCGATTTCCTTTTGCTCAAGTATGCGGTAGTCATATTCCTTATTGACATATTGATACGTGTTTTTGTAAACCCTAAATTTTCGCCAACTTTAATCATCGGGCGATTGATTGTAAGGAACCAAGTGCCTGAATATGTTGGTGCTAAGCAAAAAAAGTTTGCCTGGATAATTGGTGTAGTGTTGGCAGCAACCATGTTCATACTTTTGGTGGTTGTAAATTCTATTAGTCCAATAACTGGAATTATATGCCTTATTTGCCTTGTGTTCCTATTTTTTGAATCCGCTTTTGGCATTTGCTTAGGTTGTAAATTTTATTCCATGGTTTATAAAGAAAAAGCACAATATTGCCCTGGTGAGGTTTGTGATGTGAAATCGAGGCAAGAGATTCAAAAGACATCTGGCCTACAGATACTTATAGTTTTGAGCTTTATTGCTTTTATAGTACTCACCGTGTTTGTATTCAACGATGCCTTTAGTGTAAAACCATTTGATTTATTTGGGATACAGAATACTAAATAGAGCTTATAAAAAGTAGGGTTTTATTTACGGATTACGAGTTGTGGATTACGATTTACGATTTACGAATTACGATTTACGAATTACGATTTACGAATAACCAATAACCAATAGCCAATAACCAATAACCATTAACCAATCACCAATAACTAACAATCCCCGGCCAAGGCTAAAATTTTTTCCAAGGTATTGGGGTTGCGAGTTGTAGCCGGGATTTTTGTTGTTTTTTCGATAAAACTATTTGGGAAACCATAACTACCTTTATGCTCCCTTGATATGGAAATAAAATCCAATCCGTTGTGAAAAACAATTTCAATATCCTTGTTTTTTGAAAACGAAGGTATAGTTGTTGGACCAGTAAATGGATATTTCAGAAAAGTAATGTAGTATCTCAAATCTTCGGCAATAGAAAGCTTTCCGATAGGGGAGGAGTTTAAAATAAATTCCAAATCTTTGGTTTTACGCAATATAACATCTGTTCTAAAGCCGAATTCATTTTCTATCAAGTCTTCAATTTCTTGAACCAATTGCATTTCATCCCGAAAGTTGCTCTTGAACAATACATTTCCACTCTGTATATACGTTTTCACTTCTGACAAACCATAATCAGAAAGTACTTTTCGCAAAACTTCCATTTTTATTATCTTCTGCCCGGAAACGTTTATCCCTCGAAGAAAAGCTATGTATTGCTCCATCCTACAATTTGATTCAGTAAGGAATTACAATTATTTGAATGAATTTTAAAAATTGAGCCTACTCCGAAAAGTCTTTTTTGCCACTAAGGCACTAAATCTCTAAGATTCACAAAGTTTAAAGAGCTGATTAACAATACTCTGTGTAACTCTGTGTCCTCTGTGCCTCCGTGGTTTTCTTTTTTTGAGGGTTTTCGGAGCGGACTCAAAATTGGATTTGATGAAACGGCTTCAATTCAATTGGATGAATATTCTGTTTTAACGTTTAAATATCCGGGATAAGTAATCGGAAAACCTCCAATTGTGATAGTTGGTTTCATTTGCAAAGTAAAACGGGTTGGCTTGGAGCCGCTGCCGGAAAGGTTCATGCCAAAATTAATGATAGCATCGGCACTTTTGCCCGATAAAGCCTTTTTCAGGTCAACATGCATTTGCATTGGGATTACCGCCAAGCCATTATTTGCAGGGATAGTAACCTGTTTGTCAAGGATGCCACGGGTCATTTCCACATCGTCAATAAGCAATATCCAGTCAATCCTTGTCATTCCTGCTGGATTGGGGTTTGGGTTTTTCGCTTCGATGTTTAGGGTAAAATCCAATGGGAATTGCTGGTTGGCAACTGCAGAGGCAAGTTTGGCCCCATCGAACAAACTCAAATCCGATATTTTTTTCACATTCTGCACATTTATCCCGGCAAGGTTCAACTGCTGCACCGATTGCAGCTTGAAATCGCATTTCGCGAGGTTGCTCATTTGCGACACCTGGTTCATTACATCGCAGGCCGAAATGAAAATCAATAAACTTAATGCGGAAAACAGTATTGTTCTTTTAAGCAGCATTTTAAAGGGATTAAAAGTAAGGTGGTTATTCTGCTAAAACTCTAAAAGGCGGTAATTATTGCTTCATTATAAGCAAGAGGGGAGGACGGCAACAACAAAAATTGAGAGTAGTTTTTTAACCGGTTTTCTGTGTTTTAAAATAATAGAATCATTTAATTTATGCCATATAACAGATATTCAATTATATAAAGTGAATATTATGAAATGCGGCTTTGTTATGGGCATCCTTTTGCTTATTTAGAATTGCTCAAAATTAGCAATGTGTTGGTTCCGGTAAAAAAATAATACCGACATTTGAGCAATTAAATACTTATATAACCTAATGGCGAAAATTGTATCATATTCGGAAGCTGCATCAATTGGAATGCATGGTATGGTTTTGGTTGCCCGTGCCGGCGAAACTATCAATGTGCAAAAAATAGCCGATATTACCGGTTCGTCGCGCCACCATGTTGCAAAAGTTATGCAACGCCTTGTAAAAGAAGGTTTTCTGCTATCGAACCGTGGGCCGTCAGGCGGTTTTAAACTGAATATAGAACCCGAAAATATCACTTTGTTACAGATTTACGAGGCCATTGAAGGACAGGTTAAAGTGATCAGTTGCCCGCACGAAAAACTTGTTTGCCCTTTCGACAAATGTATTATGGGCACTGTGGTAAATAAAATGACCCAAACTTTCCGCGATCACCTAACAGCCAATACCTTGGCAGATTTGATGGATTAAAAGATGAGTCCACTCTGACAACCTAAAAATGAAGAAACGCCACTAAGGCATTATGACACAAAGGCTCACAAAGCATTGTTATTCAGCGTTATAAACTTAGTGTAGCTTAGAGGCTTTGTGCCTTTGTGGCGAAAAAAGACTTTTCGGAGTAGACTCAAAGATACAAACCGAATAATTCCCTCTAAAATTGGCGGAATATTTTTTGATTTTACTTTACAATAATCTTGATTGTCCTCACTTCCGTTTCGTCCACAACCTTACAAATATAAAGTCCGGTCGGCACTTTTTGACCTGATAGGTTCCGTAAATCCCACTCGCAAGTATGGAGTTCGTTTTTTGCTGCATGGTTATCAATCACATTGGCAACCCTTTTCCCATTTATATCGAAAATAGATATTTTGACAGGTGAATTCCCCGATTTTGAAAAAGTCAAAGAAACTTTTTCAGAAGCAGGATTAGGATAAACTGTGATACGGCTTTTACTATTTGTGGGAGTATGTTCTTCAATTCCAATGGCATCACGTTTAATATCGAAGAAATCGAGGTATTTCTGCATGAGTTTTGGCAGGGTAGATTCGTTATTTGCGCCCAACAAAGCCGAAAATTCGAAATAGCAGCCTATGGTTTTGTAGGTTCCTGCATCGTTGGCAACACTGCAAGTATAAGCGTTATCCTCGAACAGCCCAAAAGCACCCCACAAAGGTTGCATGTGCGCCATACTTACAAATGTTGCGTTTGGGGTGAATTTCATCCCATCTGTAAATGCACCTGTTGAAGCTGTCAATGTGTCGTAAACGTGCAACTTGTTCATAGATTGAATATTGAAGCGGGGTTGAAGGGAAGTCAAAAGGTCATCGCGCCAAACATACCGGCTTTCCATATAAATATTGCCTCCCTGATCAAGGAAATTTGTTAAAATATCGCCTTCCGAATAGGTTAGGATATGCCGGTTACTGCTTTTCCCTAATGTTATAAAAAGGGATTGGTACTCATTTATTTCGGAAGTTATTTCGGAAGTTATTTCGGCAATATACCCCAATCCCATAATTTTTTCCAGAATGGTTGGTGCCGATAGATGGTTTGGGTCGAGGTCAATAACTAAAACAGGCGCTTTCCCAACCCTAAAAGCCATTGTATCGGTAAGCAGGGTACGGTTGTCAGATGTTATGTTGAAAACAATTGGGATTTCTGTTCCCAAGGCAATGCTGTCGGAAGTTAGGATTTGCAATTCGACTATAGTTTTTTGTCCTGGAACTACTGTGCCAACCAATTGATTTGATGGGGATAACAGTTTTACACTTGGATTTGTAATTTGTGCCGAGATATTGACATTGGCAGCATTGGCATGGCCGATATTGCTGAATTTGTATAACATAGTACACACCTCGCCGGGCTTAGGCAACTCATTCCCAGGTTTTGAACTTTTCAACTCAATTGTTTTTAAATGCGGCGATAGGATGCTCCCGGCAACCATGCCTTTCCATTGTTGAAGGTTGTTGGCTATTGAGTAATTGATCCTAAATACATGTCCGTCGGGTGTGGTTTGCAATGTGTTGAATTTGAATGCATCCTGAATTGTAATACTGCTGTTTGGATTTAAAATGCCAACAGTTTCAATGGTGTCTGCAGTGTTTATAAAACTATCTTCAATATTGATTAAGGCTTTTAAATTTGTAAATGAATTTGCTGTCAAATTAGTGATTACCAAGTCAATACTTGCTTCTTGCCCGGCATAAACAAAAGGAACCTCTCCTGTATGTATTTGCAATTTGGCAACAATTCCGGTTGATATTTGGAACTGTTTATTACTTGCAATGTTTTTATCGTCTTCCACCTTTGCATCAACAATGTAAATTAGTTCATCCGATGTGGGCAAACATTCGACTAAACCTGAATTGCTAATTTTAAGGTCATTAGGATAGTTGACTGGTATAAACTTTTCCTGATTGAAGCGGTTGGCATCGTATCCGTTATGAAAAACTGTTAGATCGAAATTCTGTTTGTCGCCATCCGAAATACCGGAATGGAACAATTCGGAAGCGGAAACTGAAATATTGCCCCTATTGAACACAATTGTGCCATCGGCAGTAAGGGTGGCCTGAAATTCGTAAGGGAAATAAGTTTCACCCAATTTTTTGCTTAGTTTCCACCTGAATTTGGCAGAAGCAGAATCCGATGCAAACCATGCTCCTTCGTTGGTGCTATTGGCATTTAAGTTCAGGTTGGCCAAAGGCGTAATGATACTATAACTGCGCAGCAAAAGATTTTCTTCGTTCAGGTATGGCCAGGGGATTTTATCGTTGGTAAATTGTAAATATCCATTGGTAGGATTGATATAAACAGTGTCGTAATTACGTTCGTAAAAAATGAAATTGAAACCAAGTGGCACTGCAACTAAGTTCTCAGTTGCCTGGTTCGGGTTTAGTTTAACCCCTTCAAATTCAGGCATGGGCTGATTATCCAACAGCTTTGTATATTCAAAATTCAACGACCATTTGTAAGGGGCTTTTCCTCCGCTTGCGGTCAATTGGGTAGCATAAGGTTGGCCAGTTACAAATGGCGGCAAAACTGTTTCATTGATTTTTACTTTATCAGTGTTGGTCGAAAGTACAACCCTGGCAATAGTTTGGTCGTTGTTCGATATTTCGATAGGAACATCCTGGTTTACATATTGTTTTTGCGGAGATGTGCTGTAATCAATTACCGAGAAATGCTCGATACTGCCTGCTGAAAGAGAATACGGGTCGTTTTCATCAACCAATAAATAGATTGCAACGTTTTGGTTTGTTTGGATGTGGCTCAATAAAGGGGTTATATCGAGGCCAAATTCAATTGATTTTACGGTATCCGAAATACCTGAACCTTGCATCGGGAAACTACCGCCTTGAAAATCGAAAATCGGGAAATCCAATATTTTTTCGGGTAGGAGGGAAGTTGGGTCGGTTGAAACCCCGACACGTACCCGAAGCAGATTCCTTTGGTTGTGGTTCAGCCTGATTTTCATGGTAAGCAGAGGCGAATAATCAGGTTTTATTTTTACCACATTCACGGCATTATTCCAAATGCCACCGCTGCCATATTTTGCGCCTAAAGTATGGTACATCATGTAAAAGAAACCACTATCGGAAACACTGGGCCAATCGTTCCCGTAGCTGTTCACCACCTTAAAACCGCCAATTTCCCAATCGCTTACATCCACAATCCCATCTAAATTTATATCAAGGTTGTTGGTGTATTTTCCATCGTGGTTATAATCGTACCTGATGCTGTCGTTGTAGCCAACTATGCACATGGCATGTGTGGCAGGTGCCGTAAAATTGGTAGCAACCGGACGGCCTTGTTCCGGTGTTCCATAAGGCAGGT
>CAJAXK010000183.1 GCA_903946925.1 uncultured Bacteroidales bacterium
ATTAGTCGACGAGACTTCTCATCCAGAAATGGAGATAGAATCTTGTGTCGCTTTGATATTAATTCTGTATCTTTCATTCGCCAAAGATACAACTTCGAATTAAAATAAACAAGTTATTTCGTTACAATGCCTAAGAGTTGCTCTTTCGGATGCTGCTACTGGAAATGTAAAACCTGATTGGGACAATTTCCCAATAGATGGCCCAACTACTAATCCTTTTATTAACTGGTTTAAGGCCGCAGGGATTGACGAAATGTATTTTGTTGTTCAATTGCCCCATACCTGGGTTGAAGGCACTGCATTAATGCCCCATATCCACTGGGTTGCATCGGAAACTGGGGCTACTGGCCCAACTGTTCCAAGATGGGGATTACAGTATTGCTGGTTGAATATTGGAGAAACATTTACTGCCTATACAACCATATATGGCGCTACCGCAGTACCCAATGAAGTATTGGTAAAAAACAGGCAATACCTTACCCCTTTGGGCACAGGAGGAATGGATGCAACAGGAAAAACACTTTCAAGTATGCTGATATGTAGGGTTTTCAGGGATGGTGATGACGCTGCTGATACTTATGCAGGCAGTGCAGGAGCACTTGAGATTGATTTTCACATGCAGATAAATTCGATGGGTAGCCGTCTTCAGTATATAAAATAGCCATCCATGAAAACGAAATCACTTATCCTAACGCTTTTATTGGTGTTGGCAACTTTCCAGCTTTACGGCCAGGGTATTGAGTTAAAATCCTCGGCCTATATGCGGGTTTCTGGTGCTGCTAAAATTTTGATTCAAGATGGAGGCCTGATCAACAACGGCAGTTATACCAATGGAAATGAATTAGTTACCTTGTCGGGAACCACAGCGAAAACAATTTCCGGTTCCAGCAATACAACCTTAAACGACCTACTGATTAGCAATTCCGGAGGAATTACAACGCAGCTTGGTTTGCTTACCACCAATAACCTAACCATTGCATCAGAAAGTAAGTTTACCATTGATCCTACAAAGGCTTTAACAACAAATGGTACTACAGCCCTCAATTCTGCCCAATGCCTTGTGCTAAGATCAACTGAATTGGGTACAGCTTCTTTTATTGATAATGGAACAATAACAACTAATGGTGGTCTTGGTACAGCCAAAATCGAACGTTACCTAACACCCTATACTGTTGTTTCCGACCTGAAATTCCACTTTATCTCATCACCAGTAGGTGCCGATCAAGTAATAGCTACAGAGTTTATTGATTTGTCTTTACCTTATAGTACCTACATAAGTGACTTTTATAAATGGGATGAACCAACTAATTACTGGATAAATTACCGTACCGAAGGCAATTATAACGGTTATAATTCATCATTTGGTTTGAATTTCGAAGTAGGCAAAAGCTATATGGTGGCATATCCTGCTGCGGTTACCAAAAATTTTGTTGGCGTTCCTTATACTAATGCTTTAGGATTACCTCTAACATGCTCATATACTGCAGATAAAGGCAACGGCTGGAATTTGATCGGAAACCCTTTCCCATCGTCCATTGATTGGGACTTGGTGACAAAAGGATCTGGAATGGATAATGCTTTGTATTATTACGATAATTCCATTCCTGGATATAAATACTATATCCAATTAACTGGTGGTTTGGGCGTTACAGGCGGAACCAAGGATATCTCACCTATGCAAGGTGTTATGGTTCATGCCAAATCAAACACAAACAATACGGTAACAATTCCCAATGCTGCCCGAACGCACTCTGGTTTAACTGTTTTTTACAAAAGCGGGGAGCTTACAACTAACATCCTTGAACTGAAATTGGAGGGAAACGACAAATCAGATTATGCCCGGGTTTGCTTTTACGATTTGGCAACCGAAGATTTTGATGGCGATTTTGATGCCATTAAACTTTTTAGCTACAGCAGTTCAGTCCCTGAAATTTATTCTGTAACGCCCAATAATACTCAATTGGCAATCAATACCTTGCCAATTTCAATTCTGGACGGAGGCAAGGTGCCCGTAGGCTTTAAAGTGGGTAACGCGGGAAATTATTCCCTTACCGCTGAGAAAATAAATTCGTTTTCCACCTCAATAGCCATTACGCTCGAAGACAAACTTACAGGTGTTTTTCAGGAACTTAACCTAAACCCGGTTTATAACTTTTCTGCTTCCCTTACGGATGTAACCGACAGGTTTGTTTTGCATTTCAAAAATGCAACTTCAATTCCTGACCCAATAAATTCCGAAACTTTTAGCATTTCTGCCACCAATGGGAACATAAATGTAGCTACGCAAAAATCAATAAATGCGGAAATACTAGTAACCAATATATTAGGCCAGATTTTGATGCGAGGCAACACCAATGGAAACCCAATCACCTCCTTAAATGCAAACAACCTGCAAAACGGGGTTTACATTGTGAGCCTGATAGGAAACTACAAGGTAATAAGTGAAAAGATCGTCGTCAAAAAGTAAAGATGGTTTAGTGATTTACTTGAATGAATTAATTAATGAGTCCACTCCGAAAACCTAAAAATGAAGTAACGCCACAAAGACACTAACAAACAAAGGATCACAAAGCATTGTTATTTAGTGTTTTAAATTTAGTGAAGCTTAGAGACTTTGTGCCTTTGTGGCAAAAAAAGACTTGTCGGAGAGGATTTAATAATAGAAACAAAAAACCCTTTACCTTTTCATTTGCAAATTATATAACCGATAAACGTAAAAATAATATACGGGTTTGCCCATCCTAAAAATTGGTATGGTGTCGGGCTGTGATATTTTGTTGTAATACAGTGTATTGATAGTACGCGGATGCCTGAAATCGCGGCTCGAAGTTATATACCAAGCATCGGAATTAAGCCTGAAACTGCCGTGCAACTGGTTAATCCACACATACTTATGTATTGAAGCGGTGTCGCCCGTAGCCATTACAAACCTTCCGGTGCCACGGGCTGCATAATAGCTGAAATTTGCTGCCGGAAACCAGCGGTAGCTTACAATCGGCGAATTTGCAGGCATTTTTCCTTCTTTTTCATATTTATCGGCCAATGGGATAAAACCCTCTCGAAGTTGCCGCCAACCATAAACTTCCAGCGAATAATCGCCAATGCTGCTCCCGGTGGTGTTCTTAGTTAGTTTTTCAATTGGGATAAACCCGGTCAAAATCTGTGCAGTCGAAAGGATAAGCAACACCAGTATAAATGCTAACGAGGCTTTTAGGGCTTTGGGGAAAATTGCTTCCGAACGGTTGCGCAACCATAATGCAGCCAAAGGCATTAATGTTAAATATCCCGCCCCGTTCCAATGTGGCAATGTCCGCCTGAAAAAGGAAACAAGCAAAAATGTAAGTATCAGTGGTAAAGCCGACCAAAGCAGCAACTTTGTTTCCGGTTTGCCGATATTGTACTTTTTATTGAAAAATGTCACAACCGACAGTATTATTAAAACCAAAACTATTGGGTTGGTATATAAAGCTTCACCCAGGATTTCGGTTAGAAAATAGTCGAAGGTGAACGGAGTTGCCTGGGGTTCCACACGCCCACTATGGAAAAGGAAACTCACAAAACCATTCTGCATATTCCACCATAGAACAGGTGAAAACATAACCGCCATGATCAAATGCGCTAAATAAAACACCTTAGTCTTTAACCATTTGCGATTGTAAGCCAGTATATAAACAAACATCCCTAACCATAAATATGCCGTGGTATATTTGCTTAAAAAGGCTAATCCTATCATCACCGAAGCCAACAGAAAATTCTGTTTCGCTGTTTTATCAATCTCCCCTTTAAACGCTTTTAACAGAAACAGGATTGCCGCCAGCCAAAACACACTTTGAGGTGCATCGGGCAGGATGAAAACCCCTACAATTATAAAGCCATAAATGGAAGCTGTATAAAGCAAAGCGGCATACCATCCGGTTCGTTCGTCGCGTAGATGCCTGCCGATACAATACATAAGCCAAGTATTTATGGTTCCGGCAATTACAGAAGCCATTCGGATAAAAAACTCGGTATTAAAATATAAATCCAGACTAAAAAGTTGCATAACCCAACCCACCATAGGCGGATGGTCGAAATGGCTGAGAGCCGGATATAATGCGTAAGTGTAATAATAGGCTTCGTCGTTGCCCAGGCAAAAACCAGCAGCCAGCAAAGCACGCACCACTGCGGATAGTATCAGCAAGTATAGGATTGGGTAAGAATTTGAGGCCCTGTTTTTCAGCGTAGTAAGATTTGGCGGAACCATTTCCCTTTGCCAGAATGGTTTTGGCAAAGATATAAATAGAGTTTGTTTTTAACCCCAGAACCCACCCTATACCGAAAATTTGTATTTTCAATCGAAAAATAGAATTTTGAGTCCGCTCAGAAAAGTAGTTTTTAGCCACCAAGGCACCAAGGCACTAAGATTACTCATAATTGCTTGTTTTTAAAGGAATTCGTGATATCGCTTCGCTATGTTCACGAAGTTTATAGATATGATTAGCAACACTCTGTGTGCTTCTGTGCCCTCTGTGCCTCCGTGGTTTTCTTTTTTTAAGGGTTTTCGGAGAGGACTCAAAGGTAAAACCTTTAAAACTCACGGAAACCCGACCGCTTTCTTCTACTTCGCTCAGTACATATAGCAATGTTTCATAAATTGCGCTGCACTGAGACTTCGGCGTGAGCTCAGTCGAACGCTTGTCGAAATATTAAAAAGCACGCACAGCACGCACATAGTTTGGACCGTACTTAAAGGAGGTGCCCTGGTTGCCATTGCCGAAGTACTGGCCCCACGCGAAGTCCGCTGTGGACTCGGAGGAACTCCAAAAGCTGTTCCTGGCAAAGCCGCCAAATCCAAGTACCTTCATCGCGTAAAGTTTAGCCAACTCATCCTTGCTCGGCAAATACCAATCGGAATAGCCACCGCCGGTGTAGGCTCGTGCCATACCTGCAGCATAAGTGGTGCCAGCGCCATTTTGGGCGACGATATTGTTGGTGTTTGCTAAGCCTGTGCCGATGGCGGTGCCTGTCCCCCCAGGTACGGCAGTGCCACAGTAGGCGTCTATGGCCCAGGCGATTGCAATACCCTGGTTGGCAGTTGCGGCTATTAAACCATGAGTTTCTCCAGGTGTGTAACCCGGGTCGCCTGATTGCAAAATATAAGCTATTATTCCTCCCCCATAACTTTGGCCGATAGCCAATGGTGCCACTGGCGTTACTGAATTGGAAGCTGCACTTGGTGCACCCACGCCATAAGCATTGGTTGCCGTTACGGTAAAAGTATAGGCTGTGCCATTGGTCAGGCCTTTTACGGTTATGGTTCCGCTTCCTGCCTGGGATAAAGTCCCTATAATGTTACCTGGATTAGAAGTAGCTGTGTAGGATGTTATGGTTGAACCACCATTGGAAGTAGGTGCCTTAAAAGGTACTGATGCCTGTGTATCTCCTGCAACGGCTGTTCCTATTGTTGGCGCACCGGGGAAACCTGACGCAGTACTCGTGCAGATGACTGTCCAGGCAGTTCCGTTATAAACATGCAATTCGCCATTAGTTCCGCAGTTGGTACACCAAACCATCAAACCCGCAGATGGGCTGGCAATGGCAATCATTTGCTCGGAAGTCATTCGCGGAAGTAAAAGCCCTTTTGATGTTGAACTTACTTCGAGCATGGCGCTGCCGTTTTGCGTATCACCGGTTGCATTGATACCCACGCTTTGGGCATTAACACTAAAAGCAAAAAATGTAACCTCACAAGCTGCTAGAAACATTTTTATAAAGTTTTTCATTATAGCTTTAATTTTAAAATTTAATTCCCAATGTCGTGTAGTTATTCTCAAAACGGGATAAATTTCCGCATTTAGATTTGAGTCCGCTCCGATAACCTAAAAATTAAGAACCGCCACAAAGGCACTATGACACAAAGGTTCACAAAGTATTGTTATTCAGCGTTATATACTTAGTGGAACTTAGAGGTTTTGTGCCTTTGTGGCTAAAAAAGACTTTTCGGAGTGGACTCAGATTTGAAATTTTTTCCACGGAGGCACGGAGTTCATTCTCAGTGCTTTTCTTCGCGTTCTCCGTAATGCTTCGGCAAGCACATCGGCGGGCACTTCGGCCAGCTCAGTGGGCACTCAGTGTGCCACTCAGCACATCGCTCCGTGGTCCTTTTTTGTGATTATAAATCACGGATTTTATCCCATTTGCAGTATAATACAAGATAATCGTTTCTTTTTTACGCCTATTCCAGAAAAAGCACCTTTGTTGCAAAGCTGTTTTCGGTAACTAAGGTAACATCGTAATACCCAGCTTTAACATCCAGTGGTATTGTGGTTTCGGTAAAATCTTTTTCAAACTTTTTGAACACTATTTTCCCTCCTGCATCGCTTACTTTGAGCCAGCAACGGGGAATGGGTACTTTGCTGTTGATCTGTACAGTTTTGCCGAAAGGACAAATTTCAAGTCCTCCATCAAAGGGTTCAAATAGGTTCATTCTGTTTAAATCGTTATTTTTCAGGGAAGCCAAAGCCAAATTTTTAATTTACTAAACCTGTTTTATTTCCTATTAATCAGCATCATCCCGCTGGTTTTAGCTTTTAAATACTTTATCACTGATTGTACTTGGGATAATGAGGGACATTTTTTTATGCAAATATGCATTGCTTACCGGACCATGGATTTTTCTTATGTTTTCCAACATATACTTATTACCTAGTTATTTTTGCAAATAAGCCATGGAAAAGTTCCGCGTGGACAAAATATTGGCTAAAAGCTAATTACAGATTAGTTCTATTTTACCATAATAAAATTCAAACCACAATAGGCACAGTAGGTTACAGTAGAGTTTGTGTGCCGTTGAGTGTACCATTGTCTGCAATAATGTTATTGGAAAGAATCAGTGTAGAGCCAGCATTACAAAGTCCTGATGATTCAATAAATGTATCTGAACTGTATGATAACGAAGGGCCGTCTATTGCGAAGGTAGGTACAGGATTAGATCCCATGAAACTAGTCCATCCTGCATAAGGAGGAGTCGTACTTGTACTTACTGACTGATAGTAGGGCATAGGTCCATCATCTATTATTACCCATTGCGACGATTGATTACTGAGATAGCAAGTGGGATAGCTGCCAGAGCCAAATTGATAAAGTGGCTTGCTATTATAAGTCCCGTTTACAACATAGGTTCCATTCACCGCCGTAGAACCTGCACCACTGACATAATAAATGGTGGCCATAAGGTTTGTACTCAATGTAATGAAAATGAGCAGTGTGATTAGTTTGTAGAGTTTTTTCATACTAAAATTTTTAAGGATTTATTAATAATACCTGAAACTTTACTCCTGTCGTGAGTTAAAAATCTACCAGACTTAAACATCAGATAAAATCCGGTACAATGTTATAATGAAAAAATGAGAAACGTGCAACCAAAAGGTTAGCAAAAGGTTAACAAGAAGAAAAAAAAGGTTAGCAAAAGGTTAACAAGAAAGGGGAAAAGGTTGGCATGCTTCGACAAGCTCAGCAGCCATACTTCGGATACCGTGCTTCGCCTCCGCTTATTCCAGGTAAACCATTTTTGTCGCAAAGCTTTTTTCGGTAATTAAGGTAACACCATAAAACCCGGCTTTAACGTTCAGCGGTATCGTGGTTTCGGTCAATTCTTTTTCAATGGTTTTAAATATTATTTTCCCGGCAGCATCGCTTACTTTGATCCAACAACAAGGAATGGGCAATTTGCTTTTGAGCTGAATGGTTTTACCGGAACTGTAAATTTCAAGTTTATCATTAAATGGTTCAAAAAGTTTCATTGCACTTAAACCGTTATCTTCTGGAAAGGTGTTTTGCTATGGTATCAATAGGTTGCTATGGATTACAAATGTAAACCCCGGCAACAGAAATCAGTTGCTCAAATGGTTAACTAAAGGTTAACAAGGAGAAAAAAAAGGTTAGCAAAAGGTTAACAAAAGGTTAACAAACCTCCTGTAGAAAACAACACTGCCGGTGTCTCGTTGATGAAAGCACCGGCAGCGCTGTAAAGGATTGGGCCTACTTTGTCAGCAACATCTTAACCTGCTGACGGATTACATCATCACTTGTCCTGAGTGTTACCACGCCTACGTACATGCCGGTCGGCATTCCAACGGGTTCCCATTTGAACTCATAGGTGCCTTCGGTTTGCTGTGGCCGGTCGATAGTCGCAACCTTTGTCCCCAACATATTGTACACCGCGATGTTCACATCTCCATTCACCGGAAGATAATACTCCAGCGTGGTTCTGTCGGTGAAGGGGTTCGGATAGCATATCATCATCATCCCATTGACCTGGGTCACATCCACAACCTTATCGTCAGGATCCAACATCTTGTAGCCGCTGTAGGATCCGTCAACATCCCCGTAACACAAAGATTTGAAGTTGTTAATCAGCGTGGTGCCCGGAACCTCGATGGTGATGTTTGTGGTGCCGGCCGAGTTTGCATACATGAACGAGGAGTTGGCCAGCACATCTTCTGTCCTGGTAAATACCCAGTTCCCCGTTTCGAAGCTTACACCGTTGGGATTCAGGCGCTTGTTATTCAACAGGTTCCTGTCATCCACCGTGATACTGGCACTTGCGGAATTGGCATAAACGTCAGCGGCGAGGCGTTTGAGCCCGATGAGTGGTACCGTTGGCGGGGTGTAGTGTTTCTGGATCAGGATGATGTCTGCCGTAGTTACACCTCCCCACAACGTTGACAGGGAGAAACTCACCGTGTAGGTGCCATTGGGCACACCCGGGATCTGGTAGTTGCCGAGCCCCGAGGCCGGCGTGATCCCTGAGAATGTGCCATTGGGCCCGGTGAGCGTTACCAGTACATTATGCATCTGCGGATTGATAGCTCCGTAATAGGATACATTTCCGGATACAACATTGCCTCCTGAGGGAATCGTCACCTCTACCTGGTCGGCATTGCTTGAACATCCATAGACATCCGTTACGATCAACGTGTAGGTTCCCGCCGCGTTCACAGATACATTTTGTGTAGTTGAAGAACCGATAATTCCGGGTCCGCTCCAGCTCCATGAATAGGGAGAGGTGCCCAGAGTGGCGCTGCCGGTGAGAATCCCCGGTATTCCCGAAGATCCGCCTGCTATGGTTATATCGGGGCCTGCATTCGCATTGGGTTTCGCACGCACAAACACTGTGACGTGTGAATGAAGGGCCGGAGTGTTGTTAATGGTCACTGTAAAGATGGTCGTGGACGTAATGTTGCTGAAGGTCGGACTCTGCTCGGAGGAGGTAAACCCGGACGGATCGGAGAGCCAGGTATACATGGTAGCCGTTATGCCGGTTACCGTTGCCTTAAGTTTGGCCGAGCCTCCCTGGCAGATATACTGGTTGGGGCCCGCACTTACACTCCCTACGTTTACCGTATGGGTAGCCGATGCAGAACACAATCCGTTGCTGGCGGATACCGTATAGGTGGTGGATGCTGACGGGTACACTGTCATATGATCATCCGTTGCACCGGTACTCCAGAGATATGAATTCAATCCTGTCGAAGCGGTGAGCAGCTTGCCTTCGCCAAGCACAATGGTGCTTGTGTCATTGGTGAAATCGTTGATTTCGACAACCGGCAACGGATTGACCGCAACAGACACGGATGCAGAAGCACCGGTACACCCGAAGGCATCTTTTGCAGTTACTGTATAGGTTGTCGCTATTGAAGGAGCAACTACCTTGCTCGAGCCTAATCCAAGTGCTCCCCATACATACTCGGAACCGCCCGTGGCATAGATGATCGTGGAAGAACCTGCACAGATCGTGCCGATGGTTGCACTGGCCACGATGTTGTTGCGTATTCCGCCAAACTCAAAACTGCCGGGAGTACCTGTACATGAGGTATAATAAGGATAGTAGGTAACCGGGCCTGTGGCAGAGGGGCATCCTCCCCAGTAGTTGTACAGGGCATGGTTAGTCCATTGCGCATCAACACCATGACCTGTATTGTCTGAGATCTTATTGTTGGTAAGTGTGTTGGGATTGGTGGCTCCGGATAACCCGGCATGCATGAAGAAACCATCCAGCAGATTACCGGTCACCGCGTTCTGGGTGAATGTATTGCCATGGGAGCCTTCATGCAAGTATACGCCATATCCTGAATTGCCGGAAATGGTGTTGCCCGTAACCGCATTGGTGTTGGATTGATCGAAGAACAGCCCGCTGGCGTTGCCTGATACGATATTGTCCTGGAGGGTACATCCTGTAACGCCAATCAAACCGATACCACAGTTTGCAGCTGGATCGGTGCCGGAGTTCCTTACGGTATAGCCCCTGAAAGTCACATTGGAAGCTGAAATGGTAACGACCATCCCGGTTCCCGAACCATCGATGATGGTTGTGGCCTTGTCGGCGCCATGAAGCACAACAGGAATATTAACAGTTACGTGCTCAGAATAGGTTCCTGCAGCCACATTCACCGTACCTCCCGTGCCAAGCGCCAGGCGGTTGATGCCCGACTGGATCGTGCTGAAACGGTTGCATTGCCAGCCAGAGGTGGAGGCGTTGTAGGACTGATCGACATATACAATGGATTCAATGGCATTGACGGTTACTTTCCACGTTCCGGCTGAAGTATTCCATCCGGTGTTGCAGGTGGCATCGTTCGCCTGCCGGCGGTACCAGGTGGTAAAGGTCAGACCGGCAGGTGGATCGTAGGTAGCGCTGTTGCTGCCAGCAATCGTTACCGGTGATGTAAAACCGTCATCCGTGCTGCTTTGCCACCGGTAGGATATCGTCTGATCACCACCACCGGCATCAGCCATATTGCTGATCAGGCCGGGGTCAAACATATAACAGATCGTTTCTCCGTCCGTTGCAATGGCACCTACAGAGAAATTATCATATACCGTGATGGTCGTGGTATTTGTGTTCACCGTACCACAGGAGCCGCTGGTGATGGCGCAGTAATACCCGGTGGTTGATGTGATATTGCCCGGTGCATAGGTCGGATCGGTTGCACCGTTGATGATCCCCGATGTGGTGTACCACTGGTAACTATAAGTACCCGTTCCGCCTCCGCCCGTTGCCGTCAGAGTTCCGGGCGAGGTATTGTAACAGATGGGCGAAGTGCCGCCACTGATGCCGG
>CAJAXK010000184.1 GCA_903946925.1 uncultured Bacteroidales bacterium
ACGGCATCAGGGCTGAATCGGCTAAAAAGATGGTTTCCATTACTTTTTGGCTTGTCAAGTATTTTAATACGTAATCCGACACATCGCCGGGATCATCGTAGTTCGTTATTGTCATGGGGGTTTTACGCTTGATGTCGCTCCGGAGATATACAATATCTCCAATTTTGAACCTTAAATCAGGTTTCCAAATCCTTATGTCTGAATCAGTCATTTTGTATTGTTTTTAGTGATTTATTTATTTATTTTGTTTGTGCTTTTCCTCTGTTTTTCCTCAATTTTTAGTGGTTTTTTGAAAGGTTTTTTTAAGAAAAAAAGCATTTTAGTTTATTATTTTGCGATTTTCGTGTTATATTACTGATAAATAACACATTGTGTTAACGCTCAGAGGCTCTTTTTTTGAAAAATGCCCTTTTTGGCTCAAATATGACTCAACGCCTGCCCTATCCGATTAAGAGGATTTTTAGAGGAAAATAAGGAAATATGCCAGAAAATATTCTGGCTATTCCCTCATTTATCTGCTTAATCTTCGACTGGTTCAGCTTGCTCTGGTGTATTATCAACCTGTTCAGCTTGCTCTGCATTTTGTTTAGCAATCAGCTTGCGGCTATATTTGCGGGCGGTATCAATCGCGTGGCGGCTTAGCGACAAAGGGCGCTCGCTTTGCATGTTCAGCGGGGCGTACTTGCTTTGAAATATAAATGCAACTTCGTTTACCCATTGAGCTCCTGGATGGACTACACCAAGAACAATTAATGTGTTCACTGCTTCTATATACGCATCCATCGCTTCCACAATAGTATTTTCAAACTCGTTGGACGTGCTTTCAGAAAAGTAATCGCAAAGGGCTTTATCGAACGATTCACCAACCGCAAACAATCCACACGAATCTTCGGTGACGTATAAGTTCTTGAGTGGATAATCGAATTTTTCACAGGCTTTGGCATACGCTAAATCAAAAGCGGCGCGGTCGGCCAACACGGCTTCTAATGGTTCCTGTGGTATATCCAACATGTCGCCCTCAATGAATGCGGATGGTTTCAGTCCGGGAACCTGGATGTTTTTCGCTTCCACAAATTTCAGCTTGATGAATTTAAGCGGGTCTTTCGACTTCAAAAAATCAAGTGTTAATTGCATACCTGTGTCTTCGTGGTCGGTCAAGATTCCTTCAAGGCTAAACTTGATAAAATTGGCGTTTTCACAAAGGCTTGAGTAGCTTTGCCTGGTTGTGTTTTTTCCGAATTCCTCACTTGATGAAGTGCCAGTGAGTGTGATGGGTGTGAATGGTTTTTGCATGGTATTTTGTTTTTTTGAATTAGGATGTAAATGTACTCAGAGGGGTATCCTTTTGAAAGGACAAACTTTTTTTGAGGGTTAATGTATTGGTTTGCAACATATAAAGTCGTTGAAGTCTTTAAAGCCCGGATATATCCTTTCGGCATGGTTCACAGTACAGGGGTGCAGCTTGCTTATTTGTTCGGCTGCTTTTTGCCCGGATTGGCTTTTCTGATCATTATCCAGGAACAAGTTTATTTTCGCGTAATTTGTCAGCACTGGTATAACTTCATTCAGGTTGCTAAGGGAGTTTAACACAATAGTTGTGTGTTTCAATTTCGTTGTATTGTGGTATTGCAAACATGCCAGAAAATCAAACCAACCTTCAAACAAGTTTAGCGTATCACTGTCAGCAAAATGCAAAGTGGAATGACAATCGGGGCTTGTTTTTAGTTTTGAATACTTGTTTCTTAAATCAAATCCACCTTTATCATTTTTGAAGGCTATAGAAAAATATTTTTTGTTGTTTGCCGTATAGTAAACTTCTTGAGCGTACAGCCGGGCAATATGCAAGGATATTTTCCGACTGCTCAAATATTCGACCAGGGCTTTATTTTGTATTTGTTGAAAGTGTTTTAGTTCGATCCCGGATATACTTTCTACCGGCTCGGATTTTGCCCGAAAAAAACAAAAAGATGGGTCTGGTACCTGCTTTGATAAAATCTGCAAGGCTCCAGGCGTATCTGTTTTGTACATCAGTTTAACCAGGTCCAATAAATCACCGCTCCTATTTTCGTCTCCAAAATCAACCCATCTCTTTTTTTTGGGGTCAATACTGAAGCTGGCTGTTTTTTCGTCCCGGTAAGGAGAAAGACAAAAATAGTATGATCCTTTTTGAGTGATTTCAATGCCATTACTTTGCAGAAATGCCACTATATCAATATCTTTGGTATCCTTACAAGTCATTTTTTTCTTTTTTTTCGGGCAATTCTTAAAAAATTCATTTATTCCTGTAAATCACTTCCGTTTATTTCCGCTTTATTTCCGCTTTATTTCCGCTTTATTTCCTATTCATTCAATTTTATATATTTCATTTATAGTATATTACTGAAATACAATAGGAAATAATTATTTTTTATCATTTTCAATGCCTTTTAGGAGAATTACAATTATTTGCAAATAAATTTCCGCTTTTTAGTTAATCATTTGTAATACAGTTATTTACAACACTTTAAGGCGGAAATTTATAGGAAATAGGCGGAAATTTATAGGAAATAGGCGGAAATAAAGCGGAAATGGCCGGAAATGGGCGGAAATGGCAGGAACAGGCGGAAATGAGTTCCAGTTTTTCAATATTGATAACCATCGCCCAAGCTATCATTTGATTTATAGATTATGTTTCTTACTTGACGGTCAGAAATACCAAACTCCTCCCCAATAGCAGCTTGGGTTATACCCTTCTTACGCATTTCAATAATTTCTTCGTCTCTCTTATCGTTTATACCAACCTTTTTTAAATGAGAGTTTTCACTATCTGTACCAGATACTTTTAATTGTACAAAATTGTTTTTCTTAACGATTTCACAGGATAAAACATTATCCGCACCATATTCAAACTTAGTCCACCTTACTTTTATCTGTTTTATGTACCTAAAATTGGGGTCTTTTGCGCTCTTACCAATAGCAAAACTGCTATCTGCTAAGTCAATCATTTTTTTACTGCCTGATAGGCTGTTTTCTGTTATTGGCTCTCTTAAATCTCGCTTTGGAGTATGACCCATTAACAGGATAGTTAATTTATATTGCTTTTTAAGAGTATTCAATTTCTGCATAAATTTCAATGCTCCCCTATAATCTCCGGTATCAGATATATATGTGATATTATCAATAATCCAAACTTTAATGTTTTTCTCCAATGAGAGCCTCAATATATCAGCTAATATTTTATCCTGCAAATTATCATTTGAAAAATCAAATTCAGACAAATCAAGTTCAGTTCTAATTATATTTTCAGATAAAGGAAAAGTTTCCCCGGTTGTTTCGTCCTTAAATCTGTTTTCCCACTGTTTAACATCAAGTTCAAAATCACCATAAAAAACCAATTGAGGATCTGCCTCGTTCTCTACATATTTTTCTTCTGTTTTTCCGTTGGCAATAGTTTGAGCAATTTGATACCCTGCTATTGTTTTCCCACTTCCCATATCAGCAAAAAGTAAAGAAAATTCACCTTGTCGCACAAGAGATCCGAAAAGTTTAGGAGGGGTTGGGAGCGTTGCAGCGTATTTAAGCCAATTTGGCGCGGTCGCATACCTTAACAGACCTTCAGTTGTTGGCTCAAATTTTTGAGTGATAATTTTGCTATTGCTTTTAATTTCATTTAGCCGTACATTTGTAGCGGAACTCATGGCAGTTCTTTTAAGGGTTATTACTGTTGATTTTGAGATTGAAAAAAACCAGCGATTCGGCACCGCTGGTTTTTGTTTTTTAGTCTTTTACTGGGTCTATTAATTCGCAATAGGTATCAACGCTTTCTTCAATTTTTTTGAACTGCTCGCGCGCCAATAGAGCTAAGTTATAAAGCACTTCTTCAGGTGTTATGCCTGACGGGGTTTCAGGATCGTCGCCTTGGGCAGCTATTGTGCCAAAATATGCCATTCCATCTATCAATGCCTGTATCTTTATCGAAGCACTATCAATTTCGGTTCTAAATTCGCTTGTATTCATGGTTTTATGATTATTGGTTAAATGGGTTAACATAATTAGGGTCGATCAATATTAATAATTCGTTGATCTTTAGGTTAAATTGGTGGATTTTAGCGGTTTCTGCCTCAAAAACATTAATGTCTTCAGGTACAGCATCCATAATGGATACCATTTTTTCATAAGCGGGTTTGGCCTCATTTTGTAGCTGTTCAATTTGAGCGATAATTTTTTTAATTTCTTCGGCGGTCATAGTTTTAGTTCTTTAAAGGTTTGAGAATTTAGTAGTTAGTTGTGGTAATTTATTTGCACTTATGCAAAATTTCAAATATTTTATTTGTCTGTAAATCAAGTGTTTTTTTAACTCCAATAGCCAACTCAACCAAGTACGGTATGCCTTCTATGCCGTCTGTATTTCCGACAAAATTGGGATCTGCTATGGCATCAATGCTAACAAAAAGGGCTTTCAGCGTATTGCTTTGCGATACGATGGTTTCCAGAAAATCCAATATTTCGGATTTTTGCGCCGCTGTCAAGGTAATATCAGTCTTTTCCATTTCGGTCTATTTTACGATAAGTTATAAAGTAGATTGGCACATTCATTCATTTTTGAAATTCGTTTAGCCGCCATCCCGGTTAATGTCTGCATTGTTACTTTTGGTTCTAAACCGCCCCAAGTTGCAGCAAAGTCAACGTCTGTATCGTAATAAGGAAAAGCCAACATTCCGTCAAGCAAGGCTCTCAATTCTTCTTCTTGTTCCTCAAATTGGTCAATTAGTTCTTTGGGTGTAAAGGTTTTTTCGGGTGTCATGGTGTTTTGGGGTTTTAAAGGTTTGATGATTGTTGAGTTAATTAAAGGCGTGGGGACGCGGTTAGTATTAAAATGTGTGGCTTCCATGGTGGGTAAAATCATGTGCCCTGGCAAACCGCATAAACTTACGGTAAGTCCTTTCTGTTAACGGTTCCTCGATTATGGTTTCTACATAGTCAGTTCCTTGTACGGTCGCTTCCCTTATTGCCTGCCTGAAGGTTATCAATTCGCCAACGGTTTTCCATTTCCTCACAACTTCAACATTCATGTAATGGAACGCCATTTCGAAAAATGGGTATTCCTCTGAGTGTACTTCTCGGTAAAGTATGATCCCATCGTGTTCAACTATCCAAACCTGGCCTCGCATATAAATTTTACATGCAGCGGCGTTGAGTGAATGTTTAGCCTCTCTAATTTCATGGGTATAAGCATTCCGGTTTGCAGTAATCAACTCACTGGTTACTGTAAGAGCTTCATCAGGGTAAATGACTTCATATTTCATATTGGTTTATTTAGGCTCCAGGCGCAAACCTGAAGGGGGGTTACTTGGTGTGTTTCTTTCGTCTTTTTTTGGTGAGCGCCACAAACCTTTCGGTTGTGGGTGAGTAAATGGCCAGTAGGTGCCTGCCAGTGCGTAGGTAAACATACTTTTCCCCAACCGTGGAAGAGCGTAAGCCTGGCACAACCAAACCAAACCTGCCTGTGCTGTATTTGACCTTGTAAGCCTTAATGGCTGCTTTGATCAGTTGGAGCTTGTGTTGCTCAATGATTTCGTGGATCGATTTCATCGCTTTGAAAAGTATTCTGGAGGTATGGTTTAGTACCGGGGTGGCTTTGGTGTTACCGGTGTATTTTGGGAAGCTTTTTCCTTTAAAAGTTGTCGCATCATTCTGAAAATTTCAGTGTTTTTTTTCTTAAACTTAGGATGAAGTTTTCTTGCACGTTCTAATTCTTCAGGATTGTCGCCTAATCTTCCATTTGCGGGAAAAACCAAGGGATAAAGCTCGTTTGACAGTTCCTGTGCCTCATTACAAAGCACTTTGATTTTTTCTTGTTTTTCTTGAGGTGTCATTGTTTGTGGTTTTATGTCAGATAATGGGTAATGGATCCCGGGGTTAAATTCTTTTGGCAGTTAGAGCTTTTTCAGTTCTTTCATTATTTTCGATATTTCAGAGTTTAGCTTGCTTTGCTTTTTACCTAATTCTTTGAATGTTTTATACTCTTCTTTGTTTAACTCACCAATCCTATCAATAAAATCAAAAATCATTGGAGCAAGCTTATGAATTTCATCGAATTTTAAATCCAACTCTTTGATGAGTAATTCTTTCTCTGTATTCATGGTTAAAAGGATTACGATTTTTGCAAATACTCATTAATGGCAGCTTCGCTGATTAAACCATCTATGGTTGTCTTGATTATACCTTTTGCGATTAGCTTTTTTATGGTGGCATGTGCTTTGCCAAGCCTTTTTGCTATTTGATTCACATTGTAGAGCTTATCCCCTACGATTTTACTTTTTACTTGTTCACGTTCGTCAAGTACAGAGTTTAACAGGTTTCGTAATTGCGTTTCTTCGGCAATGAAAATTTTTTCCATAATGGTTTAGTTTTAACTTTTGTGCTACATTTGTAATATTCAATTGCAAAGATAATATATTTTAGACTACGGTTTAATATTTATTACTTTAAATTGAATTTATTTTATTAACAATTGTTAACAGTGCATAATAATGGACTTTGAATTAATTAAAAATCTTTGCATTGAAAAGAAAATAACCATTCCTGAATTATCGGAAAGAATAGGCATGTCAAAAGCAGGCTTATATACCACAATAAAAAATCAAACAATATCGGTTACAATTCTTGAAAAAATTGCTGAAGTATTGGAAGTACCGGTTACTGTTTTTTTTAAAGAGTCATTAATAAATCCAGAAGATGAAGAGGCTCTTTTGAATTACAAAACAGCAAGAACCGCATTAGCTGACTGTAAGAAAGAAATTGAAAAATTGAATGTACTGGTTAACGACAAATTGAATATCATAAAACTTATAACTCAAAACGAACAGCTTGTTTTAGAAATGTATGTCTATTTTGACAGTGAACTATCAACTGAAGAAAAGAAGATACTTGCCAGAAACAAGTATTATGAAAAATTTATAAAATATCTCGTTTCTTGTTTCGGTATGAATATAAATTCAGAAATAGAAAATCCTTCATTGTACAAAGCCAACAAACAACTACTGGAATCTACCAATAAAAAAGAAATATAAAAATATCCAAAAGCAAAGTACACTTTCGGGCATCGTTTTCCCGACATCAGGAAGATGATAACAGTTAAAAAGGGATCTATTGAAAGGCAATAAAAAAAACCATAAAAAAAATCCCGCCAATAAATGTTTACCCAAAGCAGCCAAAAGGCTTGATAATACTGGAAAACTTTGATTCCGCTCGAAACCTCAAAAAGCCTCCCAAAAGGAGGCTTTTTTATTTTCATCCTTAGTTTTCACTTCGATAAAAATTTCAGTTTCCGCTATCAAAAGAGGTAATAAATATATTACTTTTGCAGTTATGAAATACAGTGAGCTTTTCAGGATTCTGACAAATGATGGTTGGTTTATTATCCG
>CAJAXK010000185.1 GCA_903946925.1 uncultured Bacteroidales bacterium
ACCTGAAATCACAAGGATAACCAAGGCTGTAATAGCCATATTAAAGTCGATGCTTGGGTTTTTAAACATGTCGGACTCGGCCCCGCTTGATTTCAAAGCATAGTTCACACCTTCGAGGATTCCTACCCCAATAACCAAGCCGACATAACCGGCAAAAGTGGTAAGGAAAACCGATTCGGTTATAATTTGGGAAATTATATTCCAAGGTTTTGCGCCAATAGCGCGTTGAATACCAATTTCTTTGGTTCGCTCTTTTACAATTACAAGCATTATATTGCTTATTCCAATCACACCAGCCATCAAAGTACCAATCCCAACAATCCAAATCAATCCATTGATGCCTTGAAAAAGTCCTGTCATCTGAGTGTATTCTTTTTGCATGTTGAATGATCCAATGGCTTGAGAATCATCAGGTGAAACCGAATGTCGGCGTTTGAGTAGGGCGGCAGCTTTCTCCTCCACCACGGTTGCGGGAGTGCCTGGTTTTGAGGTAAAAGCAAACCAGCCAATAATATCGCCCCAGTTGTAAACTCTTTGGAAAGTTGTAAGTGGGATAAAAATACTCTGTTCCTTGTCGCCGCCAAAATTAACCCCAGAGTTTTTTGGCTTAAAAACACCAACCACCTGAAAATATATACCTTGTATTTGTATATATTGCCCAATAGCCTCTTCGCCCGGCTTGAACAGGACTTCGTAAACCTTATTTCCGATAACTGCAACTTTACGCTTTTCCTTCAAATCGGCGTGGTTAATAAACCTGCCGTTATAAACCACAACCGGATCAATCAAGTTCCATTCGGGATAGTCGCCCATAACCGAAAAAGCACCGGATTTAGTGCCACGAATTACATTGTTTCCACTTTCGCCCCCTCCTCCTTCAGTTCGTGGAGCCAAATATTCAATCTCAGGAATCTCGCGCCTAAGGGCATCTATATCATCGTTTTTGAAATTATATTGCCTCGACCTTGGAAGGCCTTTGTAAGGAATAGTTGTTGGCCGTGTCCACATAAACACGCTGTTAGTGGCAAAGTCGCCAAAATCGCTTGTAACGCCGTTGCGCAAACCATTTCCAGAACCAAGCATTATAACCAACATAAACACACCCCAAAACACGCCAAAGGCTGTAAAGAACGTGCGAAGCTTGTTCTTCTTCAATGCACTCATAATTTCCTGCCAGCGGTCGAGGTCGAACATGGTTGGTTGATTGGTTGATGGGTTTATTGGTTGAGAGGTTGAGAGGTTGAGAGGTTGAGAGGTTGATGGGTTGAGTTGTTGATGGGTTGAGTGGTTGAAGGGTTGAAGGGTTGATAGGTTGATGGGATCAAACCCTATTTATACCTGCCTGTGTTTTCTTTGGTTTAATTTTTTTATGCTCGTTTGTTCAATTGTTCTATTGTTCGGTTGTTCAATTGTTCTATTATTCAATTGTTCGCTTGTTCTATTATTCAATTGTTCTATTATTCAATTGTTCTATTATTCAATTGTTCTATTATTCAATTATTCGCTCGTTCATCAACAAAGCAGATTCCATTTCCCCACATCCAACATCCAACTTCCCACATCCAACATCCAACTTCCAACATCCTTTCACTCATCCCTCAAAGCTTCAATCGGTTTAATGGCTGCAGCTTTACGGGCGGGTATAAAACCGGCAAGGGCGCCACTAAACACCAATAAAACCAAGGCATACAAAGCTACTGTGAGATCAACGGAAGGATGGGAGAAAAACTTAGATTCTATGTTACTTCCAACAGTTTCGAGAACTACAACACCCAACACCAACCCGAAATAACCAGCAAAAGAAGTAATCAGAACCGCTTCCTGCAAAATTAAGCTCACGATGCTCCAAGGTGTTGCACCCATTGATTTGCGAATTCCAATTTCCTTGGTGCGGTCTTTTACAACTATCATCATGATATTGCTCACACCGACAATTCCGGCAATAATGGTCCCGAAACCTATTATCCAGATGAAAAGCCTGATGCTCGAAAATAAGCGCATGAACTTCTGATAATTTTCGAGGCTGTTCCACGTAAATATTGCTCGTGGATCGGCAGGATCGAATTTGTGGAGGATTGCCAGTTTCGCTTTTACATCCTGTTCAATTTTTTTGCTCTCTTCAACGGAAGCATTTCCGACTGTCAAAGCAATGGTATTGATGCGGTTATCTCCCGAAAATACACGTTGCGCGGTACTGATAGGCAGGTAAACCAAGCGCATATTATCGTCGCCGTTATTGCCCTCATCGGTAAAAGTCCCTACAACTTTAAATGGCACCCCATTTACATTTATATATTTATTTATTGGATCCTCACCCTTGAAAAGTGCTTCCTCAACCTGTGTGCTGATTGTAGTAACCTTGCGGAACTGATCGATATCGGGTTGATTGATGTACCTGCCTTTAATTATTTTTATTTTCTCGATGTCGCCATAATCGGGATAGATATTCCTGACGTTGAAATTACCAAATTGTTTCTTGTAGGATAAAGTGTTGGTTCCCCATATATTATACCGCGAAGAACTTTTATCAATTCCTTTAACCGTATTTTTAACAGCATCATAGTCCTCGTTCACCAATTGTATGTTCCTTCCGGGCTTCATCCCTTTGTAAGGCAGACTTGTTTGTCCGCTCCAAACCCAGATGGTATTGGTTGCCGATGATTCAAACTCCTTTTCAACGCCGTGCTGCAAACCGTTTCCCGAACCAAGCAGTATCATCAGCATAAAAATGCCCCATGCTACGCTAAAACCAGTCAGGAAAGTCCTGAGCTTGTTCTTCTTAATGGTACTGAAGATTTCCTGCCATTTGTCTGTGTCGAACATTTTTTGGAGGGTGTTTGTAATTTCGGATTGCGGATTGTGGATTGCGGATTGAGGATTGTTAACGCATAAAGATTATTGCTGAATTTGTAGTACTTACTAAAAACACTTCAAAATGTATTCTCCTTTTTTAAGGTTTGGCAATCCAACTTTCAGTTATCCCACATTGTGCATTCCTTTTGCATTTAACTTTGACATCTGCCTTTTGACCTTTGCCTTTGACCATTAAACTTTGCTTTTAACTTTTAACTTTTCCTTTTGACCTTTAAACTTTGCTTTTAACTTTGCCTTTTGACCTTTGACCTTTGACTTTTGACCTTTGACTTTTGACCTTTGACTTTCCACCTATATTTTACCCAGTCTTCCCATTAACCAAATCATGCTCAATCAATCCGTCTTTCAGGTGAATGATCCGGTTGGTCATGTGTGAAATATCATTCTCGTGTGTAACAATTATTATGGTTATGCCTTCATTGTTTATTTCTTTCAGGATCTGCATTACTTCGTAAGATGTGGTAGTGTCCAAAGCCCCGGTTGGTTCGTCGGCGAGTATCACTTTTGGTTTCGAAATCAGGGCGCGGGCAATGGCTATACGTTGTTTCTGTCCGCCCGAAAGCTCATTAGGCATGTGTTCGGCCCATTCGGCTAAGCCCATGCGCTCAAGGTATTCCATTGCGATACGGTTCCTTTTTTTGCGGCTAATGTTTTGGTAATATAGCGGCAACGCCACATTCTCCATTGCGTTTTTAAACGAAATAAGATTGAACGACTGAAACACAAAACCAATATATTGATTGCGTAACCCAGCAGCTTTGGTTTCGCTTTGGTTGCGGATAAGTGTGTTGTCGAGGTAATATTCGCCAGTATCGTACTCATCCAAAATACCCAAAATATTGAGCATCGTTGACTTCCCCGAACCAGAAGAACCCATAATGGATACAAATTCCCCAGCCTTGATATGGAGGTCAATGCCTTTAAGGACGTGCAGTTTATTGTTGCCGGTGATGTATGATTTGTTAATTCCGTTCAGACGGATCATGAATTTGTTGGTTTTTGTATTTTGATATATCTACAATAACTGATTTTATCAAGTAATCGTATTTTTTTGCTATTAAATTTTGTGGTCCTACCCTGAGAGATTTACTCAAAATTGGCTTTTACGAACACAAAAAATTGCTCAGCGAAAGCCAATAGTCAATAGACGGATAAAACATGAATTAGTTACAATATTTTTCAGGAAAATGATGGATGAGTAACAAGAAAGTTGGAACATTCCGATTATTGGATAAAAAAAAATCCCTGTCACCGGAATTCCTAGTGACAGGGATTATAAATGCGGGGACAATACTTATTGTAAAGGAGTAACAACTTCGAGCACTTCGGGCAAATCCATTTCCAAATCCTTGAGATGTGCGATAGTAGGAACACCATTTTTATTCCAGCCCCGACGGGCATAAACGGCATCGAGCAATTGTTCGTATCTATCTTCGCGATAAGCGCGTGTAGCTTTCATTTTTTCATCCAAGGTCATTTTTGAAGGATCCTTTCCAATCAGGTCAACAAGTTGGCCATCGTACCTTTCCTGACGGCTAAGATATTCCTCCTCGGTAACAGGACCTGCTGCACGGTAAGGCTGTGCATCGTGTTTGCGCAAGCCCTTTCCGCAACGAATATCAAAAATCCGTTGGAAATTATAAACGCGTTCGCTTTGGCGGATCAGTTCTTCCTTGCTGAAATCGTTGCCTGTAACAGCTTTGTAAATAGCCACATAGTTATCAACATGGCCCGGAACTTTTCCAGGTTCGGCATGAGTGTGGTTATCTTCGGGTTCCACATCGTTCCACGGCAACTTGCATAATCCCTGTAATCCAAACCAAGTACGGAACATTGGGAAATAATGCAAAGCTTCGGCTTTTTTCTCAAAAGTTGGTATTTGGTTGTTAACCATATCCATGAAAATAAGCCATGCTTCGTCGTGCTGCGGGCCTTTGTTGGTCATAGCATAACCGCCTTGCTGGGCAAGCGATTCCTTGGAAACATATTGCGAATACTCAAGGCCTTTGTTTTCCATGCCAATATCCTGCATAAAACCGGCATCGCCCCAACCTTTAGCTGCGAACAATTCCTTCATTTTATGTACGCCTTGCCCTGCAATTTTGCCAAAACCTTCGCCTCGCGAAACCATGTGCAACAATTCCATAGCCATATCGGCATTGCCAAAATTAAGTTTCATGCCACCGGTACGTTCTTCGTTCAGTATGCCGTTTTCGTAACATTCCATCACAAAGCCAAGAATTGTACCCCACGAAATGGTACAAATACCATACGTATCGCAATAAAAGTTGGACTCGATAGTAAAATCAGGATTAAAAATTCCAGCTATGGAACCCAATGAGGATGTGGATTCATATTCAGGCCCATCCACAATTACTTTTGAGCCTTTGTACGGACCGGAGCGTAGTTCGTAATTATCGACACCTTTGGCACATGCCATATTGCAACCAATCCAACAACCATCAGGAACGCCTTGTGTGAAATAGGTTTTCCAAACATCGCCTGAAATTTTAACCGCATCGGGATGGCTGCCAAATTTGAAATTATTTACCGGCAACAAATCATAATCGTTCATTACAAGGGTAAGGTGAGCTGTACCTTTGCTGCGCATTTCGCATTGTTTGTCGTCGAGTTCGCGCATTTCGCGGTTGAAAATTTTACCGCGTTCCATAATTGCCTGAAGGTCGATAACCCCGTTCCGGTTGCCGGTTACACCTTTGGTATGTGCAACAATGGCTTTAATTTTTTTATCGCGAAGTACGGTTCCAATACCTCCGCGCCCGGCTTGTTTCAAGCGGACAAGTTTACGTTTTGAATCGAAGAAACTAAAATTGAGCATCCCGATAAGTGAATTGTCGGCAGCTGTACCAGCCGAAACGACTGAAACATTGAGTCGGTCTTTTTCGGTGGTGGCAAGTTCCTCGGTAAGGTATTCGGCCATTAAATGGCTGTCGTTGCTTTCGTCGCTGGCTTCGTAAATCTCCACCAATTCGCGTGTTTCATCAATCAGAACAATAACATCCATATCGGATTTGCCTTGCAGTTCGAGCGAATCGAAACCAGCAAATTTCATGAACGGGCCAAAAAAACCGCCCACATTGCTATCAACAGGAATATCGGTTTGTGGCGATATGGTTACCACCAATGATTTTCCGGTTCCAGAGTATTGGGTTATGCCGCAAATTGGGCCCGTATTGATTACGATTTCATTTTCGGGATCGTTCCATCGGGTGGTTGGAGTTGTGGCATCCCACAGCAGTTTGAGGCCAAAACCTTTTCCACCGGTGAACTTTTCCTTCATGTGTGCCGATACAGGTCTTTCTTTTATTTCGCCACTGCCAACGTTCACATATAGGGTGCGGTTGTTGTACCCTTTTTCGATTGGTGCCCATGTATATTTATACGAATACAGGAGTTTGTGGGTGTTCTGAAAATTTTCGAGGCTCATAGTATTGGGTTTATTTCTATCTGTTAATCAATTCACAAAAGTATAAAATGGGATTGAAGTACAAGGATTTTTAAACAAAATTTGCGATATGAAAATGCACAATAAACGGCTATTGTTGAAACAGTTGGTTTTTATGTAATTGCCTTTGAAAGGCGGCGTGGATTTAAGGCAAATATTTTACTGCCCAGCTAATGGAGCCTGATTTTGTAAGGAAGTGTTATGGATTTTTGTCCGGGATAGATGCGGTTTCCACTCCTTGGTTTTCGCAATTTCTAATAACTTGGCCACTTTTTATCTACAGGTTTTAAAAATCCCAAACTCTGTTGGGGTGGATTGAAAATTGCGCAAGGAAGTATCTTCCTGAAATTGAAATTTCCAAGCTAAGTAAAGCGAAATCGAAAATATCGCAAAGCATTTGCTTTGATTATTATCCTACCCAATCCTTATCTCGTCATCGGTTAAGCCATAGAGTTGATAAACCATCTGGTCAATCTCTTTGTCGGTAGTGTCGATCTGTTTTTTGATGGCCAAGGCTTTTATCGATTCCTGAAGGAAATAATCTTCCCATTCAGCTTTTTGTGAAAGGGTAAGCTTTACTTTACACTTTTCAAGTTCCTTTAAAAACTCTTTAAACGACAAAAGAAACCAATTTTCAAGTTTGGCCGGGAGTTTTTCCAGATTGTATTCGCGTTGGATATTTCGGGTGAATTTTGAACTTTGCGTTTGCAGATTGGTGGTTAATTGGGCACGCTGTGTTGCATAGCTCGAAAGCGTAATGACCTGTCCTTCACTTGCTTGCGGAACAGGGAAATGCTCGAAATAAACTTTACTGATTTCACGCGTGCCTCCTTGCAGTTCAGGGCAGTTGTGCCATATCCAAAGTTTTGCCAACGAAGAATTAAATACAGCAGTTAGGAATAGTAACGAAACAGAATCATCTTGTGCTGTCAGAATAAAACATTTCTGATTTCCAAGTATTCCACTTTCATCGTACATAAACGGAAAAACCGATGTCATATTGGGATAGATGATTTTGGGTTTAGCAAATTCTTCCAAATATGCACAATTGCGCATATTGTATGGGGTATCGCCTTTGTCACCACGTTTTTCGAGCATAGGGTAATAGTTATCCAAATGCTTTTTTATAGCAGGGTAATCATTTATCCTAATTGGCAGCAATGGCGGATTCTTCTCTTTTATACCGTTGTGTACATTGATTAAAAATTCACTTTCTGAAATACCATAAGCGGAAATATCCCTGCCACGTACCATTGGCTTGATGAGTTCAGCGCTCCTGGAATCGGCAGAAATTAGATTTTGGCGCGTTTCAAAATCAATATAAAAAGCATCATTGAAGCCCGTAAGTATTCCTCTGTAAATATTTATTGGCAAATCCTTCAATTCGATACCGTTCAGCTTCATCTGCTCCAACTTTTGGGCATCGTTATAAGGCTGGATACTCCATTCGCTTTCGCCAAACTTGGAGGTGGGATAGTCGTATAGATTGTTTTCTACCACTGTCAAAAAATCATCGTAATAAGTTTTCTGGTTGAGCGATAAAACTTTTACGGTATCGTGCGATTTGCTTTTTTGCGTAACGAAAATACAGACATAAGTAGTGGCTTCCTGGAAGAATTGAATGTCGCCAAAGTTCAATATCTGCCGTAAACCTGTTTTGGACAGGAATTTCCGAAGTGGTTTTCCATAAGCCACCAACATCCATTTGTTGGGCATAATGAACGATTGCATGCCTCCTTGCCTCAGCAATTTATAACCTCGCTCGGTAAAAAGGCAATATAGGTCAGCCCCTTTATCGAATGTTTCGTAACCGCATTTTTTGAGCATTTCACTCATTTCGCCCATGCTTTGCAACTGAACATACGGCGGGTTACCAATTACCACATCGAAACCACCTTTACGGATGCCATACAAAGAATCATCGTCTGAAACAGCATCCAGCTTTTCGGCATATTCGTAAACCCTTTTCGAGAGTTCGGCAGCTTCCTTCGACAGTGCCAAGGCTTGCTCGGCCTTTAATTGTGCTTCGAGCGATTTCTCTTTGATCAGTTTGAGGTAGTCAGGCGTTTTGTCTTTGGGAACTTCAGTAAATGGTGTTTCTATTTCTTTTCGACCAAATACTTGTGGAAATTCGCGTTCCCAATCAAAGGCTTTGTCGCCAGCAACAGCCGGGTCGCTGATTAACGAATTACCACATTTAATGTTGTTGTTCAGGTCGTTGAGCTTGCGGTTGGGCTGTGCGGTACGCAACCAAAGCGAAAGTTTTGCTATCTCGACGCTCTCTTCGTTTATATCGACACCAAAGAGGTTGTTTTCCAAAATGCTTTTTTCAATATCACTAAAAATGATCGGAACACCCAAAAGTTTGGCTTGCAACTCGTCAATATAGCGGTGTTCGGAAATTAAAAAGTCGAGCGCCTGATTCAGGAAAGCACCCGAACCACAAGCCGGATCGCAGATGGTAAGCTGCAACAACCAGTTTTGATAGGTTTTTAACTTGTCGAGCAGAGCCTGTTTGGTTTTCAGTTGTCGCCGTTTGTCGGTGGCATACTCTTCTTCAACAATCTGAAGTTCGGCTTTTTTGTCGAGGCAAAGTTTGCCAAGGGTGTTATCAACAATGTATTTGGTAATGTATTTCGGGGTGTAAAAAACACCGTCTTTTTTTCGCCTGGTCTTTGATATGTCAATTTCAACCCCGGTCAATTGAGCATTGATTTCGTCGAGTTCGTTCAGCGAGTTTTCGAAAATATGCCCAAGGATATTCACATCTATTTCGCTAACAAAATCGTATTCCGAAAGTTTGTAGATGTGTTTGAACAACAATTCATCGGCGATAAGGATGCTATCAAGCACCTCGTCGGGTTTAAACAAACCTCCATTGTAAGCAAACACTTCGTACCGTTTACCCTTGTAACCCGTGTTCAGGTATTCGAAATATTTTTTAAACCGTTGGTAAAGCGGTATTTCAACATCACGTTCCTGTAAGTCCCTCCAATCGTTCAATATTAAACGCACCGAATTTGCAGGCAACAAATGGCGGTCTTCGGCAAAAAACAGGAAAAGGAAGCGGTCTAACAACTTTTGCGATTTCTTGAATAGCGTAAGCGAATCGTACTGCGGGTTAAGGGAAACAAGGTTTTGGTGCAGCTCGCGTTTAAAGAGCGAATAATCCTGATACAATTTTTTGGTAATAACATCTTCCTGACTTAAGGATTCCTCCTTTATCTTTTTCGGCAGCCCATTATTAATTGACTCGAACGAAAGGCATAAATAGAGAATTTCAAAATCGGGTTTCGACAACGCAAACAAGTTAAACTCGATGTATTCAATGGCATTGTCGATATAAAAACGAAGCTTCTCAAAATTGGATGTTACCACATACACACAACCGACCTGATTGTTTTTGTAGCCAAAAGCTTGGGTTTCAATTTTGCCTAAATCAGTTGTGTTGGTTCCTTTTAACTCAATGACCGCTTTAACGCTATCGTTAATTACGATGGCCCCGTCGGCTTTTTTGCTGTCCTTTACATTTTTGAACTCGGTGGTAAGGTTAAAGTTTGGTGTAGGATTTTTAATATATCCAAGAATGTTAACAAACAAGTCGATTAAAAATTCCCCTTGATATTGTTCCTCCTTGCTGTTTCGGATATTTTCCTGTATGATGGTATTTCCGAAATGTGCTTGAAAATCAAGATATTTGGCATTGATCAATTCAGCTTTAAGCTGTTTAAGATACTTTTGTTCAACGGTTTTTTGAAAAAGAGCCATTGGAAATTATGTTTTTTAATAAAGTTCAAATATAGCAAAAAACCTTATGGCACTCATCTTCTTTTTGGATACATGCTTTTAAATTATTGCTTTACTATCTATAGTGTGCAAATGTATTAAATCTTCATTTTATAAAATGAGGGCGATTTGTGGTGCCTGAGATTGGAAATTCCAAACGCTGAGAACCGAGAAAGGAAAACTTGCCCAGCTTGAAATGGTGAAGGAAAACTTACTTTGAACAAAACCCTACACTTTCACAAAATCCCGCCAATTGCTCCCATCCTTATAATCTGCTAATACCAAGGTTGAATTTGTGAAAGTGTAGGTCGATACCAGGTTGTTCAGTTCCTGTTTCATCATACTTATGCAGTTGGCAATTAGCCCCGGATTAAAGCCCTTTGAGCCAAGATCAATAACCATTTCCATGGTTACAATCCGGCTGATGACCCTGCCCAATTCGACGAGTTTGCGCTGTGGCAATTGTAAATCCAGGTTAAAATCCAGTAGTCCTTTTACGTGTGCTGCCGAATTTTCGGTTAACGTAAAACTTTTAAGGAATTGGAACAGGTTGCTTTCCTTTGATTGTTTCATCAGTTTTACCACTGCTTCTGTAATCTGGGCATAGAGTATATCGTTGGAACCTTCAAAAATCTGGAAAGGGCGGCTATCCACAATTGCCCTGCCAGCAATGTGGTTGCGCTTGTAGGCCTTTGCTCCCACCAACTGAAAAAGTTGTTGGGCCGCTTCCTGCATAAGGTCGGTTGCCACTGTTTTTACCGAATTGGCTTTAAGTCCATGAGGGGCAAGGTCGAAACCAACACTTGCATGGTCGCTGCTATGGGCACAAATGGCCGAAGTAATGGTATACGCTGACTGTATGCTAGCCAGGCGTTGTTGCACCTGATCGTAACCGAAAAGGCTCTTCCCTCCTACCCATCTGGTTTC
>CAJAXK010000186.1 GCA_903946925.1 uncultured Bacteroidales bacterium
AAAACTGTTTTCCTGTTTTCCTCTATTTCGTACAATTGCCCTCTTCCTTATAGTTAATTGGTTGGTTGTTTTCTCTCTGTGTTTTGCCCCGGCGCTGTGAAGTTAGCCGGGGTTTTTATTCACTTTCCCAAGTTTTTGCTTCCCAAACCTAGTTTCTTAAAATAATTTTACCAAATAACTAAAAATAGATGCTCAAAATTCGATGCAAAGAATAGATCAGGGTTAATGTGTCAAAGTATCTCTTAAAAGGCTGTAAGGTTAGCTACTTACTCTGTTAAAAAAATAATTTCCTTTTTATGTTAATGTATTAAAAATATTTATATTTGATGCACTTAAAAGCCTAGTATTTCTTTATAAATTAATCTCTATAAATATGAAAAAACTTGCACTAACCTTTTCTTTTCTGGTTGCGATCAACTTCCTTCAAGCTCAGGTGAGCCCTACAGCAAACAACTCTACAGGTGGTTCTGCTACCTTGACAAATGGCGGCTACCTCGCCTGGTCAGTAGGCGAACCGATTATTGGCACTGTTGCTGGTAGTTCGGCAATTGTTACTCAGGGTGTGTTGCAAACCTGGCCCGATGCAGTTAAAAACCTGATGCTTACCCTTTACCTCGAAGGATTGTATAGAGGTGGCAGCATGGCCAAATCCCAAAATGCAAGCGGCGATGAATTTTTGGGCGACGTTGCCGATAAAATTACCGTTGAACTGCATAATGCAGATGCCTATTCTACTATTGTATATTCTGCTTCCGATATAGAACTTTCTACTACCGGGCAAGCAAACGTAACGATACCCGGGCGCAATTATGGTTCGTATTACGTTACCGTGAAGCACCGCAATTCGCTGGAAACCACAACGGCTGCACCTGTTTCGTTTGCCGACGGTACGATTGAATATTCTTTTGATGTACCTTCAAAAGCCTTTGGCCATAATTTAAAGGGAGTAAACGAAAGTTATTGCATTTATGCCGGTGATGTTAATGGTGATGGGATTATAAATGCCACCGACATCAACAGCCTTTATTCCGCTGCCTCTGCATTTTCAACCGGTTATTTTATCGATGATGTAAATGGCGATGGCATTGTGGATGCTATGGATTTGATTTTGACCGATAACAATGCAGCAAATTTTATCGCTGTGCAAAAACCATGATTGAAGAGTCCCGCTCAGTTTCAGCCCAATAACCATTAACTATATAATTCAATAACCCAAATTCCATGAAAAAAATAATCTACCTATTCGCTATCCTCCTTCTGGGCATCACCACCCAAGCCCAGTTTATTAACTACCAAGGAGTTGCCCGCGACAATGCCGGCAATATCCTTATCAACCAACCCATAGCCTTGCGGCTCAGTGTGCTAAGTGGAAGCGCGCTTGGCACGGCCGTGTATGTTGAAACCCATGCAACCACCACAGATGGATATGGTTTGTTTACTTTGCAAATCGGTCAGGGGACTGTGGTTTCGGGTGTATTTAACGACATTGCCTGGAGCAGCACTTCCTTCTTCCTGAAAGTGGAGATTGACCCAACGGGCGGCACAAATTATGGATTGGCAGGAACCACGCAATTTGCAGCTGTACCGTATGCCTTTAATGCAAAAAACGGGAATCCAACCGGGCAAAACCCCGGTGATATGCTTTATTGGAACGGAACTGCTTGGGTCAGAATCCCTGCTTCTACCAGCAATGGCTTAACACTTACATTTTGCAATGGCGCACCCCGTTGGGGACCTTGCATAGATTTCGCTACAATATTTACCACCGAAGTTACTTCCATTTCTGTTACTGGTGCCATTTCTGGTGGCAATGTCACAAATAATGGTGGAAGTGCAATTACCGCAAGGGGTATTTGCCTTTCAACCAATATCAACCCGGATCTAAACGATAATACTTTCCCCAGCGGCAGTGGATCAGGTAGTTTTACAACAAACCTTACTGGCCTCAACCCAAACACCACCTATCATATTAGGGCGTACGCGACCAATAGTGCCGGTACAATATATGGAAATGAAATTACTTTCACTACTCTACTTAATCCAGTATTGCCTTCATTGACCACCACAACAGTGAGTAATATAAGTTATATTACCGCAATCAGTGGTGGCAATGTAACTTTTGACGGTGGAGCAACTGTAACCGCAAGAGGAATTTGTTGGGATACTACTGCCAATCCTACAATTACAGGTAGCCATACTACCATCGGTGTAGGTACTGGAATATTTACTAGTAGCATCATAGGGCTTATTCCAAATACTAAGTACTATGCAAGAGCTTTTGCCACTAATAGCGCAGGAACTGCTTATGGGAATGAGGTGATTTTTATAACTTTAACTGTAGTTGCACCACAAGTGCCCCGTGAGATGGTTGTGGTTGAAATAGCCAGCGGAACATGGAACCAATATGACATAGGAGCAGCAATGGGTGCCAATGATCTGATTGCCAATGGCCATAATTGTGCGGTCATTAGAAACCACAATGGTGATATCTTTAGTTATCCAGGTTCAGATTCTCGCAACACCTATTACGGAGTCACTGGCTATCCAACAGCCAAATTCGACGGTGTGGAAACCGTTGTCGGAGGCAGCTCCTCATCAAGTAAATATAGCAATTATGCACCTCTGGTGAACCAAAGGAATACAGTCCTTTCATCATTCCACATGGACATAGCAGTATCCAATGTCGGCAACGACTATAGCATTATCTTAAATATCAACAAAGTTGCTGAATACTCTGGAACAAACCTTGTTGTTTATTTGGTTCTTACTGAAACAGAGATTCCTTTTTCATGGCAGGGACAGACTCATTGCAATTTCGTAAACCGTCAGATGATACCTACACAGAACGGAACACCTGTAAGTTTTTCTTCCGGGAGTCTCCAAGTTTTAAACATCATGTTTGCCAAAGACCCAACTTGGATTACTGAGCATTGTGAGGTGGTTGCATTCATTCAGGACACTGCAACAAAGGAAATACTTCAGGGCAAAAAAATAGCCTTGTCCAATCTGGCTCCATAGATGTCTTTTCATTTAACCCAACAAATAAAGTAAAAAAATTAAAAGTTATACTAAAGCAAGTAGTATTAAGCCGATACTAGAGTCACTACTATTTTGTCTTTATTAACTCAAAAGCTTGAATAAAGTATTGATTACGCAAGATCTCTATTTGTGCATTTTAAAACTTAAAGATTATTATTTGAACCATTAAGCAATTATACTAGACATTAAGAACTCCGGAATCATTAACACCTCCAAGAGTTAAAAAACTTCATCTAAACACTCCTATCCCAGCGATTAACCAGGATTTTTTTTGTCCTTTCCTGAAACCAGCCTTGGGAGTATGTTTGCCCCAAAAACAACCCATGCTCAAAATCCGCCGCATCGACATGCTCAGGGAGTATGACATCAAATCCGATCCCCAGGGCAAACAGGTAACTTTCTCAATCCGGTTTATTAAAATAAACGGGGAATCTGTATTCCTTCCCAGGGCTATCGCTACCGGCCTGAATATGAACGTGGCTGATAACCGAATGAGAGGGGTACGGCCTGTAAATTCCCATCTGGATCCTATTGGGCATATCTACCCGGTCAGGATCGACAATATTGTAGAATGGAACGGCAAACAAGTAATCTTATGACCAAAATTCAATTCAACCGCCAAGGTGTCCCGCTCATGGCTTATGGCG
>CAJAXK010000187.1 GCA_903946925.1 uncultured Bacteroidales bacterium
CAGCATTTTACCGATTACCCTTATATCCATCTGGATATTGCCGGCCCTGCTTTTCTCGAAAAACGGGACAGTTACCGTACTTCAGGTGGAACAGGTGTTGGCGTTAGGTTGCTTTTCGATTTTGTAAAGGAAATGGCAGCCCAGGGAAATTGTGGAATAAGGTTTTAAATGAGTGGGGAAGCAATCAAACATAAATAGTTTACTGCCTGTTTTGCAATCTTGTAAGCAAGCCTGATTGCTGATTTATTTCGCTATACTTACAAAGTTTTAACCAAATGCGTAAAAGATTTTGGCTTTTAGCAAAGGCTGTAGCCTTACAATCCGGCAGTTTTTAGTACTTTTGTCCGCTAAAAATAAATCAGCTTTAAAAAGTTATAACCAATTGTTTTAAAGTACTTAACAATATAAACTAATAACTATGTGCGGAATAGTTGCATACATTGGGAAAAAACAAGCCAGTCCGATTTTGCTTGGCGGGTTGCACAGACTTGAATACAGGGGCTATGATAGCGCTGGGATTGCCTTGCTGAATGGCTCACTTAAAGTATATAAAACCCGTGGCAAAGTATCGGAATTGGACCATTTACTCGAAGGGGTTGATGTAACCGCCAATATTGGCATTGCACATACCCGTTGGGCCACACATGGCGAACCTAACGATGTTAATGCCCATCCGCATTATTCGGCAAGCGAAAAAATGGCGATTATCCATAACGGCATCATCGAAAACTATAATGTACTGAAACAGGAACTGCAACAACGTGGTTATATTTTCAGGAGCGATACTGATACCGAAGTGTTGATGTACCTCATCGAGGATATTATGGCCAACGAAAAGCAAAAATTGGCCGAAGCTGTACGCATTGCACTCACTCAAGTAACTGGCGCTTATGCTATTGTGATACTTTCGCAGGATGAACCTGATTTGCTTATTGCTGCCCGCAAAGGCAGCCCGATGGTAGTTGGCATAGGTGAAGACGAATTTTTTATAGCATCCGATGCCGCACCTATTGTTGAATATACCCGGCAGGTTGTGTATCCCGGCGAGGAAGAGGTTATTTCCATCAGCCTGGCCGAAGGTTTAAAAATCAGGACTATAGCCGATGTTGAAAAAACCCCGTATGTACAAACTCTCGAAATAAACCTTAGCGCGTTGGAAAAAGGTGGTTTCGACCACTTTATGCTCAAAGAAATTTATGAGCAGCCGCGAACCGTTAAGGATAGTATGCGTGGGCGTTTGCACATGGATCAAGGAATAATAGTTTTGGGCGGCATACAGGATTATTTGCGCAAATTCCTCAATGCCAGGCGGATAATAATTGTTGGCTGTGGCACATCGTGGCATGCGGGCATAGTTGGCGAGTATTTAATCGAGGAATTGGCGCGTATTCCGGTTGAAGTTGAATATGCTTCCGAATTCCGCTACCGCAACCCTTTAATTTACGAAGATGATATTGTGATAGCCATTTCACAGTCGGGCGAAACTGCCGATACTTTGGCAGCCATCGAAATGGCAAAATCGAAAGGTGCCACCATTATCGGTATTTGCAACGTGGTTGGCTCATCCATTGCACGCGCTTCACACGCCGGTTCCTATACCCATGCTGGTCCCGAAATTGGCGTTGCATCAACCAAGGCATTTACATCACAGGTTACGGTACTTACCTTGCTGGCTCTTGCTCTTGCCGAGAAAAAAGGCACTATTTCGGCCTCGCGGTACTACCGCATGCTGCACGAGTTTAACGCCATTCCCGAAAAGATAGAGAAAACACTCAAATGCAATGAGCATGTAAAAGAAATTGCACAAGTGTTTAGCAAAGCCACCAATGCCCTGTATTTGGGACGCGGGATCAATTTCCCTGTTGCCTTGGAAGGTTCTTTAAAATTGAAAGAAATCTCCTACATTCATGCCGAAGGCTATCCTGCCGCCGAAATGAAACACGGCCCAATAGCTCTGATTGACGAAGCCATGCCGGTTGTTGTAATTGCCACAAAACGTGGTCAGTACGAAAAAGTGGTGAGCAATATTATGGAAGTTAAGGCACGTAAAGGCAACATAATCGCAATTGTTTCCGAAGGCGACGAAGATGTTCGCGCATTGGCTGATTATTGCATCGAAATACCCGAATGTGACGAAATGCTTGTGCCACTTCTTGCAACTATCCCGCTGCAGTTGCTGTCGTACCATATTGCACTTTTGCGTGGCTGCAATGTGGATCAGCCCAGGAATTTGGCAAAATCAGTAACCGTGGAGTAGTTTTAAATGGTAAATAATTGGTTATCAAGCACAAATAACCATTTTATGCATTTTTATTGTACAAAAAATAAAGGGTCGAATTTTTCGGCCCTTTTTTGATTTATTGGCTTTTGGGAAGCAACAATTGCCCAAAATGGGTTCATCAAATAATTGTGATTAACTATTCATCCTATACTTGAAAACCGAAGTACATACCTCTTTGATTGATTTAGGGTTTTTGGCTGTGGACTTTTAGGGTTTTGCTAACCAAAAAAATATTCATTTTAGTCCACAATATTCATAATATGATGATCCCTAACACCTAACCCCCAAATCCTAACACCTAAAAGGCAAACCCCTGAAAAGTTACAATCGGGATAACAATAAAAAAAATAGAATCTATAAATTGTTCTTTATCAAGCTTTCAAGTTCAATCAACCGTGCATTGGCCTCAATAATATTGCCATCTTTACCAATAAGGATCATTTTGGGGATTTGCCGCACAGCGTAGGTTTTACAGTATTCTGATTCAAGACCCTTGGCATCGTTTACATGAATCCAATACGCTTTATCGAGTAGATAGGCATTTTGCCACAAATCCTTGTCGGAATCAATGGAAACCGCAAATATTTCAAAACCGCGGCTGTGGAACTGATTGTAAATAGGCGCAAGTTTCATGTTGGTTTGCCTGCTAAGTGCGTTCCAACTGCTCCAAAAATAGACCAGAACAAGTTTTCCTTTAAGCTCTGAAAGTTTAAGGTTTTTGCTTGCTGGATTTGGCAGGACAATTTCTTGGGCAGGCATTCCTGGTTTTAATGATTTGTTGGTTTTCTCCAAATCGGCCAATTCTGCCTTAAAATCGAGCATCCGGAGATGGAAAACATTCACAAAGCTGTTTTCGGGATACGAAACCATAAGGGCGCTATCGAGTTTGATAAACAAATCTGGCTGCGAATGTTCCGAAAGCAATGGGTTTGGCCCGAAATCGCTTGAAATTACAAGCAAGGATGCAAGCGCACTTGGATTGGAGTTAACAAAAGTTATTACATTAGCCTTTTGGTTTTCAAATATTTGCATATAAGCTGAATCAAGTTTGGCTTTCACAGGCCCGAAACCCGGCTCCGAACGGTTTTCAGTAAATATTTTTGCTAAGGAATCAACCTTGCTCAAATTATCCTGTGTGAAGTCGTTATATACGGCAAATAGTTGCGATTCCTTTGACC
>CAJAXK010000188.1 GCA_903946925.1 uncultured Bacteroidales bacterium
ATGTTCGATAAGGGTTTTTGAAATTACTTTATGGCTTAACCGGAGGCGGATTGCCACATCGTCATATTTTAAATTGCTGTTTAAATAAGGTTTTATTGTTTCAAAGTATTCAATAACAAGCTGGTAGTTGCTATCCGTTACATTGTTTTTTATATCGGGCAATAGGTTTTCAATTTCAATTTTAGCAATCTCAGATTGTTTCACATCATTTTCGCCCCTGTATTTCTCAAAAAGCCGGTTATAGGCATCGTCGCGCTGTTTATAAAGTTTGTAAATATAGAAAAGCAGGAAACCCAAAACCAGTAACGCTAACAGTACAATGCCCAAAACTATTGAATTTGTACGCATCTGGGTTTTCATCAACTGCATTTTGGCAGTTAGGGCTTCGTTTGTACGTTCGGCCTTTTCGTTATTATAAAGGAGTTCGAGGTCATGCACAGCTATTTGCTTGTCTATTGCAAATAGTGAATCGTGCAGGGTCTTGATTTCTTTTTGTACTGTATAAGCTGCCATATAATTTGCTGCCTTATTGTACATGTATTCTTGCGCCTCAAGCAAACTAATCCAAAGCGGGGTTTCCCCGGCTGCTTCTGCCAATTTTGCGGCCTCCCCGAATAACTTCAAAGCCTCTTGGTCCATATTTTGGGCTTCATATACATTGCCAATGCCGCTCATGGCCCTGTAAATCCCTTTTTCGATATTGTATTGTTTTGAAAGCTGAAGCACCTCGTTGTATAGATCAAGGGATTTTCGATATTGCTTTTTATCATAAAACAATCCGGCCAAATGGAACCTTGCTGACAAGGACTCTTCTGACCAGGGATTTTGTTGGAACAGGTTTCTTGCTTTCGTAAAATAAAATTCGGCACTATCGGTATGGGTTGGGGCGTAAAAAATACCAAGGTTGTTAAGAGCCACCGAATAATTAAGGCTGTCGTTATATATTTTGGCTATTTGCAGGGCTTTTCGGTAATAGACCAAAGCTAATTTGTCATCTTTCAGCGATTGGAAATTAATGGCAAGATTTATATAAACAGGCCCTAAAGCTTTGGTTTCGCCCGAAGTTTCCAATATTTTGGCGGCTTCCATCAGTTTTTTTTGTGCTGCTACATAATCACCCAAATACACATGTAAAGTGCCGTCAATGTTCAGCGCATTTGCTCTTTGATGTGGAAAGGAATCCCTTTCGAAAATCAAATTGGTTTCTTCCAATTGCTTGCGGGCCATAAAATAATTCCCTTTTTCCATTAAATGTTGGGCCAACCAAAGACCTATCTGTATTTTCACCAAATCTCTTTTGCCCGACGACAACTCCTGCTTTATCCCAAGCATAAAACTGTAGGCAGAGTCAACCCTATCCAATTTCACCAATGCTCCAGCCTTAAGCAGGATAAAATCAACCATTTGTGTATCCGAAATGGCTTCTGCTCCAACAGCCTGAAAAGCTGAATCCATAAGCTGCATAGCCTCAGCGGGGTTGCGGGTAAGCTGTTTGTTTGCTTTGTTATGTATCAGGGTAAACTGTTTAGAAAAATCGTTCTTGCGATTATTGTTTTTGGAACAAGCTGCAACAAATGCCATCAGGCAAATAATAAAAAACAACGAAATAATGGATATGGCAATGGGGTTCTTTTGTATGTTCATAGAACAAATATATATATTTTTGCCTTATGAAAAAGAATTTGAATAATTTTTGGAGGAATGATGCCAAACTATTTCCAAATAAAGAGTTCATGGGGCGGTTTTTTCGGCTACCCCGTGAATATTGTCAAATTTGATTGCCGTTGTTTGCTGCTTTAAGTGCAAAGTGTCGGGGTTGATAAAAGTCGCCCCGTGAATATTGAAAAAATGGATGGCTGTTGATTGCTGATAGTACAGCAAAGTGTCGGGGTGACTGAAAAAGTCGCCCCGACACTTTAGAATTCACGGGGCGACTTTTTCGGTCACCCCGTGAATATTGGCATAATAGATACCTTACGGCGCAATCGTTATCCACTTGGTAACCGTTGTGGAGCAACCTGTTGACACAATAGTTTCCGTAACCCTTACAAATCCCGGGTTTATAACACCGCAAGGGAAATCCCAGGTTAGCGTCAGGCAATTACGGTATGGGAAACAAAGTTGCGGGTTGCCATGACTGGCATTCCAAGAATAACTGTTTCCGGCATTGTATGGGGTTGAGTATGTAACAACCTGTCCTTGGGTTACATTGGCTTCGCCCGTAAGGATAGGCGTTGGTGCAATATTTACATCTACATCTTTCACTGTGGGTTCAACGGCAACACATCCTGACGGGGTTTTGTAGTTCACACTTACGGTTTGTGGGCCGAAGCCAGACCATGTAATGATTACCGTACTATCCGTTCCTGTTCCACCAGAGGTAATAGTTCCTCCTGCCGAAACTAACCAGGCATAAAGCGTCATTCCAGCATCGGTGGTGTAAACATTGCCAGTGGAATTTTGGCAAACCGGTGTTGGTCCGATAAGTTCCGGCCACCATTGGATTGGCTGTGTCAACAGGGCTGAGGACGATGCAATACATCCGTTGGCATCGGAAACGGTAACAGAATAAGTGCCAACAGTTAAGCCAGTCGCAACTGCAGCCGATTGTATTGGTAAGGTTGACCACGAATAAGAATAAGCCGTAGTTCCCCCGCTAACACTTACCGTAACCCCACCATCAGAGCCTTGGTGACAGGTTATTGCCTTTGAAATACTTGCGTTGGCTTCGAGCACATCGGGTTGTGAAACTGCGATGCTTGAGGTTATGGTTGCCGAAACGCCATCGGTAATGGTAACCGTATAAGTACCGGCTGATAAACCTGTTGCGGTTTGCGCTGTTTGTGCCGGAACCGTTGACCACAAATATCCGTAGCTTGGATTTCCTCCTGAAACAGAAACTGTGGCCGTACCATCGCTCAATCCATTGCAGCTTACATTTTCGCTAACCGTTATAGATGCTAAAAGTGCGGGATAAGTGGCATAGTAGGCAGGGTTTGTTGGCGAACTTCCGGTATTGTAGGTTTTTGAGCCTAATTTATATTCGCAAATATGTACCATGTAATCGGTGGATGGAGCCAAACCTGTTACGGTAACATGGGTTCCCGTGCTATCGTAAACACAATACCAGCCTGTGGTCCCGACTTGTGAAGCGGGAGTTCCAAAAACAGTGTCGGCTGGGTACGAAACATTGTTGGTAGGCGGTGCGGTTCCTGTGTTGCCTTGCATAACAAACACGGCACATCCGCTTCCATTGCCACGGGTCCAGTCAATTACGGCCTGTGTGCTTCCAATATCGGTAACAACCACAGTTGTCACCTGAACCGTAGGAGGCGTTGGCTGCGTTACCA
>CAJAXK010000189.1 GCA_903946925.1 uncultured Bacteroidales bacterium
CTACGACACCTTTGTCGAGGATACGGTCGATAACTTCAACGAGGCTTGATGATCCGATTGTTTTTTCTACTGACATGGTTTTGATCTCCTATATTAAATTGTTGTTTTTCCGTACTTTACATTGGAGGGACGGTTTACCTCCTTTTAAATTTTGCGTTGGCGATAGCTTTAGCTTATGCAGCTTTAGCGGTCAAACCAATAGCTTCGGCATACTTTAGGTAAGTTTCAACTGAAGCTACCACGATCCTTGCTTCGATAGCAAGCAACTCGATACCTACCAATGAAACGCGAACCCATGCATCAACTACGACACCTTTGTCGAGGATACGGTCGATAACTTCAACGAGGCTTGATGATCCGATTGTTTTTTCTACTGACATGGTTTTGATCTCCTATGTTTGATTAATGAATACCGTACTTTACAAATTAAGGGACGGTTTACCTCGTTGGGAATTGGAGTATGCAAAGAGTGAGCCAATAAAAAAACCGTTGATACAGATTATTCAAAATGAGGGTGTAACTCGCTCAATTACACGATGAATATTTTTTAAATTATTTTTTCTAAATGAAATTTACGATACAATACCCTTAAATAGAACTAAAATATTGATTAAAAAACCGAACAGTTGTGCGGTAAAGCGAACACTGTTTATTGTTGATAGGTTGATGGGTTGAGTTGTTGAGTTGTTGAGAGGTTGATGGGTTGATTTGTTGATTTGTTGATAGTCGGTTACAAAGCCTAATCGCTTCGTGGTTGATGTTGAAGAAGCAACTGTTTACCATTTATTTAGACAAAGCATACCGTTTACTTAGATGCAGTGTACCTTTTACTTAGATTGGGTGTACCATAGAGCGCGGTGGTTAAAAAAATCTTTAGTCCTTTATAATACAATAGAATTATTCATACAATCTGCGTTAATTTTTCTTTTATCGCAAAGAGTCAAAGTTTTAAAATGCAAGATATTAACACTTTAGGGTGCAGAGAATTATTTTTGTATTTTTCTGATAATCATGCGTTTGAAAATTATTATCGTACCATAGGAGAAGCAGAAAATACCTTTATCGAAAAAAAAACTTATGAAGGGGATGCCCGATGCGCGATACAATTAAGCAAGAATACCAAAAGAGCAATTACCCCAATCAATAAATGTAATGAGTTTGGTTAATAAATGGGTTAGTACCCGCTCGTATGTAAAATAGATGAGTGTGAAAAAAGAGTAGAAACTTACAAACGCGCGCTACAATTGCACGCCATCGGGGGACAATGATTTCTGGTTGTTTACAGTTTCAAATTCCTGTTTTATTTTCCGAAATACTTTTCCATTAGTGACAGTAAAGCATCTTTGTTGATGGGTTTTGAAATATAATTATTACAACCAGCCTCCAGTGCCTTTTCCCTGTCACCTGCTAATGCGTAAGCTGTTTGAGCAATAATGATTACATTTTTGTTGAACTGCCTGATTTTTCGTATGGCTTCGTATCCGCCCATTTCGGGCATTCGAATATCCATCAATATCAGGTCTGTGTCAGGATTATTACGACAAATCTCCACGGCTTCTGCTCCTGTTCCTGCTTTAAAAATTTCTTTGCAATACGGTTTAACTTCTATGTCCAGCAACTTTACTGATGTTTCATCATCTTCGGCAATGAGAATTTTCAGATCCGAAATTGCTAATTTATTGTGATTGGCAGAGGTTTCCGACCCGTCATTTACAATTTTATTATTTTGTTGTGATCCAGTATTATAAGGTAAGTTGAAATAAAATGTTGAGCCAAAACCTTCTTCACTTTCAACCCAAATTTTGCCGCCAAGCATCTCCACATAAGCTTTTGAAATTGATAAACCTAATCCTGCGCCCTGCCGGGCCATCTTATCGGAAATATCAGCCTGGATAAAACGTTCGAAAATGGCCTCCTGCCTGTCTTTTGCAATCCCAATTCCAGTATCTTTTATGTAAAATTCAAGGTATTTATCCTTTTTATAATAACCGATTCCTATTTC
>CAJAXK010000190.1 GCA_903946925.1 uncultured Bacteroidales bacterium
AATTATAAACTAATGGATAACAACATATTGCGGTTGCCAAAGTATGTTTTTTTGCTACAGCAAAAAAGTTCACATTATGCTGTGAGTGCTGTGAAAAAGCTCTGAATTAACATATCATTAACACAATATTAACATTTATACCACGAAAAAAGCCCCTGAAAAACACATTTCAGGGGCTTAATCCAGACAGGAATCAGATTTCTACTCTAACAAATCAATGGCCGTGCGCTGCAATTCTTTGCTAACATCGTAGTATCTGGCAAATGCTTTACTATTGGTTACATGGCCGCTCATGGAAGCTATAATGGCACTATCTACTTTTCCAAACAGGTTCCCGACAAACGAACGCCGGGCCATGTGTGAACTGGCGATGTCGCATAAGCGTACATTTTCGGATTCCCTTGTGGTGGGGTGCTGGCGGGTAACCATACGTGTAAGCCCTACTTCTTCAAACAAGAGTTTCAAAGAAGTGTTGTACTGTTGATTAGAAAGAAAAGGCAATATCCTGCCATCGGGGATGTCATACCGGGAGAGTATCTGTATTGCTTTGGCTGTAAGCGGCACTGTTACCGTTACAGGCTTTCCTTCTTTGGTTTTGCGTGGGATGTAACTTAATATGGAGTTGTTGATGTTGCTTTTGGTCATGGTGCGCAAATCGCCAATTCGGCAACCGACAAGGCATTGAAAGATAAATATATCCCGGACTTGTGCCAGTTGGTCATTTTTGATCTCTGCATCAAACAAAAGGTTGCGTTCATTCAGAGTTAGATAAATAGGGGTGCCATAGACTTCAACCGGGACTGTATAGCTATCAAAAGGATAAGGTATTGTTATTCCTTGGAGTTTCAATTCCTTAATAGTATGGTTTATAAATGCACGGGTTACCTTTAATTTTGTGTGTATCGTGTTAATGCCTCTTACAGCTACTTCTTTCCCATTTACCGTTTTCTTCTCCGATAAAAGGTATTTCTCGAATGCCCTTAATAAATCAGGGGTAACCAAATCGAGAGTCAAGGTCAATTTATTCTGGTCGGCAAATCGCTGCCATTTTTTCATTGTGTAGGTTGTAAGTTTTGTGCGCCCCTCGGATAGCCTTGAATTTTCAATATAGTTTGCAAACAAAGGGAAGAACAACAATGGCTTGGCTTCCGGTTCCATAACAACCTGGGAGGTTTTTTTTGCTCTATTATCGAGGGTATTTATTATGGTTGCTTTATCAGGTGCAAACTTTACAGTATCAAACAGTATAGTTAACGCAGCTTCGATGTTTTTGAAACGCCTGTTCACATCGCTATATGAAACTTCCCTTTTGCCTTCATACGCTTTTGTGTTTTTCTTGGCTATTTGTCCGCCAATATCGAAATTACATTTATCGATACGGTATCCCGTGAAGTAATTGAGCCTGTCCCCAGCGAAAGAAATCTTGGCATTTATGGGTACTTTTTCCTCAATCCACTGACCATTTTTACCTTTGCGAAGGTCCAGTTTGAAGCTTACATTGTATTTCATTGTCAAAATCCTCAAAATTTACACGTGCTAAATTACGTACTTTTTTTTAGATATGGCAACAAACTTTAATAAACTTTAAAATATTTTTAGTGTTGTATATCAATACTTTGCATACTGTAACAATGTTGGATGAATTGTAATGATTAGTAATGTATGACCCTCGAAGGGTCTTTTCCGACCCTTCGAGCGGTTGTTGCTGTTTCTTGCTGCTTCAAATACGACCGCTTCGAGGGTTGGTAAAAACCCTCGAAGGGTCTCTTTCACTATTTCTTCCTGATAAAGCACTGTATCACTTTTTTGTCGTTTACTTTATATACGTTGCTTATAAACTCAACATTTATCATGTTGCCGTCGGCAGTTTGCAGCGGCATATCGTGGTAACGAACAAATTCCTTTTGCTGCAGCTCGCTGAACTTTTCCTTATTGGCAACTATATCCTTAAACAGGCCGATATCCCATATTTCTTTTTCAACAAACTCCTCTTTGGTGTAGTTGAGCATCTCCATCAAATAGGGGTTTACATCCACAATTTTACCTGTTTCGGCATCCAGTATTAGTATGCCGTCCTTGGCCGACTCGAACAGGCGGCGGTAGCGTGTTTCGGATAGGGTAAGTGCCTCGTTGGCCGATTTTATTTCAAGCTCCAGCTTTTTGGCCGTGGTAATATCGTTAAAGGTAATTACCAAGCCATCAATGCGGTCGTCGAAGGTGCGGTAGGGCATTATGCGTACGTTGAACCAGCGGCCATCGTAGGTTGATAAAGGGGTTTCGTGGGAGGTAAGGGTTTTGAGCACTTTTAGTGCATGGCTCTTCATATCGGGATACTGCAATTCGCTTACCAATTCGGTAAATGGCCGCCCTACATCAACTGCCCGGAGTTTGATAATTTGTGTGATGGAATCGGTAAACCTGCGTATATTCAGCTCTTTATCCAGGAAAAGGGTGGCGATTTCAGTGCTGTTGAGCAGGTTTTTCATATCGTTACTGGCTACTACAAATTCGTTTACCTTGTTTTGCAGTTCGAGGTTTACAGTTTGCAGTTCCTCGTTAAGGCTTTGCATTTCCTCCTTGGAGGTGGTAAGTTCTTCGTTGGTGCTTTGCAGTTCCTCGTTGGTGCTTTGCAGTTCCTCGTTGGTTGATTTTAGTTCCTCCTGCGAGGTCTGCATCTCTTCGCGGGTGCTTTGCAAATCCTCATAACTCCGCCTTAGTTCGCCCTCCAATTGCTGATGTTGGGTTACCGACTGATGTTTGCCGGTTTTGCGGCCCTCGGTGCTTGTAACCGGCTGCGTGGGCAAATCAATAAACACCAGCATTACCATACCCCTTATGCTTTCGGGGCTTTCGATGCGCTGTGCCTTTACATCAATGTGCAAGGTGCCGCCATTGGTGCCAATTTTAATGTTGCTGACGGTGACGGGGTCGAAATTTTGCAACACCTTGCGGAAAATGCCCGGCAACACTTCGCGCAGGCCTTCGCGTGCCATTACATAAATGTTCCAATTTGCTTTGCCGGCAACGGGTTCGAGGTATTTGCCCGTGCGCCCGGTAATGTTCACAATGTCGCCTTTGTCGGTTACCAACACGCTGGCATGTGCAAACTGCTGAAGCAGGAAGGATTCGGCAAGTGATTGTATGTTCTCTGCCATTTTCTGGGGCATTTTTAAACTGTCGGCAATTGCTTTCGGACGAAAAAACGAGCTTGGGAAATCGAGTAGTTCGGGGGTTGTGGGCGATAATGCGCGTTTAAACAGTTTGAGCTTGGTATCTGTTTCCTGGAATTTATTGGTTTGCACACCCAAGGTTTCGGCAGTGCCAAGCACCAATATCCCACCTGGATTAAGACTGTAATTGAACAGTGCAATCAGTTTTTTTTGCAATTCAGGCTCCATGTAAATGAGCATGTTGCGGCAGGTAAGCACATCGAGCTTGGTAAACGGGGGATCTTTTATTGCGTTTTGAGGCGCAAGCACCACCATTTCGCGTATTACAGAGCTCACCTTATACCCATTGCCTTCCACATCGAAATACCGGTTCAGCCTGTCGGCAGATACTTCGGCTTCTATGCTTTTGGGGAAATGCCCCCGACGGCCAATTTCAATGGCATCGGCATCCAAATCGGTGGCAAAAATCTGGAACGAAAGTTTTTTGCCGGGTTGCATCCTTTCCAAGGCTTCCCTAAAAATTATAGCAAGGGTGTATGCCTCCTCGCCTGTTGAGCAGCCCACAACCCAAGCCCTTACAACAGACCCGCTGGGCAGTTCGTCGAAAAGCCCGGGCAAGGTATGTTCTTTAAGCCTTTCCCATACGGCAGCATCGCGAAAAAAACTGGTAACACCTATCAGCAACTCTTTAAAAAGTATTTCTATCTCCGCTGGGTTTTCCTGGCAGTAACGCACATAGTTCTGTATCTGATCAATCTGATGAACGCTTTTGCGCCTTTCGATCCTACGGAACAAGGTGTTTTTTTTATACTGCGAAAAGTCGTGGCCTGTTTGTTCGCGAAGCAGGATAACTATTTTTTCGAGGTTGTTTTTAAACTTGTCGTCCATTTCAAAATCGGGCTTTGTTGCTGGCAAATGGCTCAGCAAGCCAATTAGCTTGGCCGGTAGTTGGTCGGCAGTAGCCACAATATCAGCAACCACTGATTCGATGGCACTACGGGGCATGCCGTCAAACTTTGCCAAATCGGGCGATTGTACCAACACCAATCCGTTTTTCTCCTTTATGGACTTAACGCCCTGGCTGCCATCGGAACCCATGCCCGAAAGTATAATGCCAACACTGTTTGCCTCTTGGTCGGCAGCCAACGAACGCAGGAAAATATCTATAGGCAAACGCAGTCCACGCACTTCCACCGTGTCGAACAAATGCAAAGACCCGTTTAACAGCGACATGCTTTTATTTGGTGGAATAATGTACACGCAATTGGGTTTCACTTGAAGTCCATTGGTTGCCTGGTGTACCTTCATGGGTGTAATGCGCTGTAACAGTTCGGGCATAAAACCAACATGGTGAGGGTCGAGGTGCTGGATAACCACGAAGGCCATGCCGTTGTTGTCGGGCATATTTTCGAAAAACTGTTCCAATGCTTCAAGCCCACCAGCCGATGCACCGATGCCTACAATGGGAAACGCGGTAGTTTTGGGGTTTGTAACCGGTGCAGCTATTGCGCTTGTTTTGTTGGTATTTGCTTTATTTGCAGTCATTTACTATAAAAATTGGAATATTGGCTATTAGCTTTTTAATTATAGATGTAAAGATACTACAATTTATAATCGGGCGGTAGGGAAATTATCTTGTAACTTTTTTTCTAAATCAAGCACTCCCGTAAAATGACTACTTTAGCAGGGTGAATACAAACCAGAATTTCTCCGTTTATAAATCCTCCGCCGGTTCGGGTAAAACCTACACTTTGGTGCGCGAATATATTGCGCTGGCCTTGCAATCGCCAACCTATTTCAAACATATACTGGCAATTACCTTTACCAATAAGGCTGCTAACGAAATGAAGCAGCGCATAGTTCAAGGGCTTATACAACTTGCCAATCCGGTTGCATATTCGCAAGGGGCAATAATAAAGTTTATGCTTCCCGACCTGCAAAAAGCCACAGGTTTTAGTGCAGTAGAAATAGAAAACAAATCGAAAGCAGCCATTATCCGTGTTTTGCACGAGTACGACGATTTCGCAGTCCGTACCATTGATAGTTTCGTGTCGCGTATAATCCGCACGTTTGCCCACGACCTGCACCTGCCTGTTGACTTTGAGATAGAAATGGATCGCGACCTATTGTTGGATGAAGCAGTAGCGCAACTAATCGCCAAATCAGGTATTGACAAGGAACTTACCAGTATTTTAGTTGATTTTACGGAAGCCAAAGCCGAGGACGAGAAAAGCTGGCAGATTGAAATGGACATAAAAAAGACTGCCGAATTCCTGTTTTCGGAAGGCAGTTTCCAGTTCATCAACCAATTGCGCGATATACCGCCCTCCCGTATCAATCAGCTTGCCCGCGAAATACGGCTTGCACGAAAGGGTTTTGAGGATAGCATCAAACTGCTTGGGCAAAAAGCCTGGCAACTAATTTCGGACAACCAAATTGACAGTGCATCCTTTTCCCGTGGCAAAAACGGCATTGGCGGTTATTTTTTCAAACTTTCGAAAGGTATAATTGACGAACCCAACAGCTACGTTGAAACAACCATATCCGAAAACAAATGGTTTGCAGCCAAAGCGGATCCGTCGCAAATGGCGGCCATTTCCCTGGTAAAGGATGAATTGACAAGCCTGTACCATACATGCGAAAGCTTGATGGATAAAGGTTCTTCGCGCTATACCTTGTTGGGGATGATAGAAAAAAATATTTTCCAAATGGGGGTGCTGGGTGCCATGGAGCTGGAAATAGAAACCATAAGGCGCGAGAAAAAGGTGATCCATATTTCGGAGTTCAACAAGCGCATCACAGATATTATCCTTAAAGAGCCTGTCCCTTTTATCTACGAACGCATTGGCGAAAAATACTTCAACTACCTGATTGATGAATTTCAGGACACTTCGGAACTGCAATGGAAAAACCTGCTACCGTTAATCGGCGATTCGCTGGCTTATGGACGTTATAACCTGGTTGTAGGCGATGGCAAACAAGCCATTTACCGCTTCCGCAACGGACAGGTTGAGCAGTTTATGTTGTTGCCAGCCCTGCCCGAAAACTACGAAAAATCAGTTTTTGCCGAAACGGAAGAAGCTCTTGCGCTGAACTATGACCCTAAAGTGCTGAAAAGCAATTTCCGGTCCCTGCCCGAGATCATCCATTTCAACAACGATTTTTTCAAATTTCTATCCAATCGGCTGAGTGAAGGATTCCGATCCATCTATACCGAACTTGAACAGGACACATTGGCTGGCAAAACAGGCGGTTTTGTTTCTATCGAATTCCTGCCTTATAACTCAAAATCAGAGTTTGAAGAACTGAATATTAAACAGGCACACAACCTTATCATAGATTTGAATGAGAAGGGTTTTGCTTACACTGATATTGCCATACTTACCCGTTCCAACCGCGAAGGCAGCATCATTGCCCGGCACCTGATGGCAAACTGTATCAGCGTGGTTTCAGCCGAAGCATTGTTGTTGGCGGCTTCGCCTGAGGTAAACTTTCTGGTTACCATACTGCAGCATATCAGCAACCCGCAAAATCTGGTAGCAATTGCAGGAATATTGAATGAATTAATACGACGAGGGATGTTGGATGCAACACTTATCCAACATTTCCCTATCCAATATATCGAGCGGTTTTCGCTCGAAAAAATACTTTCAGACGCTGGTTTAGCATTTAATATGAATGCATTACGGGGTTTGCCATTATACGATCTTTGCGAAGAAATTATCCGCATTTTTGCGCTCAATGTAGGAAAATACAATATTTACCTTCAGTTTTTCCTGGATTTTGCCAACAAGGTTTCAGCACGCCAAGGCACACATTTGGCCGACCTGTTGCAAGCCTGGGACGAAAAAAAAGGCAATCTTTCGGTTGTGGTCCCCGAAGGGATTGATGCCATTCGTATTATGACCATCCATAAAGCAAAAGGGCTGGAATTCCCCGTTGTAATTTGGCCGATGGCGACGCAAAAACTAAAAACTACCTTCGAGCAATTATGGGTCAATTTGGCCGATGATGTTTTGCCGGGCTTGCCGGTTGCTTTGTTGCAAACCGGAAACACAATGGAAAAAGTAGGTTATTCGGCTGAATATGAGAAAGAACGCAACAGTTCGATGCTGGATATGATAAACCTGATTTATGTGGCATTTACCCGACCTGCCGAACGTTTGTACATTATCACACGCGAAGCCGGAAAAAACGATTCCGACAGTTTACCAAATTTGCTATACCAATATATCGGAAGCACTTCCGAAACCTGGTTACAAACTAACAGTCAGTTTACCAGAGGCTTGGACGAAGCTGTTAATAAACCTTTAAAGCACGTAGTTGACAACAACATGCTTTCCGAAATGATTTCATCGCCCTGGCAAAACAGGATTAAAGTAGCCAGGCGAGCACCGGTTTATTGGAGTGCCGATGAGTTTAACAACAAACAAGCTTGGGGAACACTCATTCACGACACCTTAGCCAGCATCCGCACCACCGACGATATTGCCGATGCAATCGCACTTCAGGTTGCAACAAATTTGCTAACCGAAGAAGAAACGGGTAAGTTGATGTTAAGAGTTACCTCAACCGTGAACCATGAAAAACTAAAACCACACTTTAAAAAAGATGTGCATCTAAAACCAGAAGCAGGCATACTCACCCCAAATGGAGAAGTTTTCCGTCCCGATAGGGTGGTTTTTTATGAAAACGAAACTGTGGTTATGGAATTTAAAACTGGTTTGCCCGAACCAAAACACAGGCTTCAATTGGACAATTATGGTAAAATCCTGCAACAGATGAACTATACTGGCATCAGGAAGCTTTTGGTTTATATTAATGAAAATGTGGAGGTTATGGAGGTGTAGGTTGGTTGATGGTTGATTGGTTAATAGTTAATGGAAAATGGTTAATGGAAAATAGTTAATGGTTAATAAAAAATAGAAAATAGTTAATGGTTAATGGTTCCTAAAAAACAAAAGACTCTCCAAAAAAATTTCCTTCACAGAAAACCCAGCCCTGAAAGGGCGAAATATTCCAACCGTGGGTTCAGCCCACGGAATATCAACCGTGGGTGAAGCCCTCGGAAGATAAATGACCGAACAAACATCCCACATCCCACATCCAACATCAAACATCCCTTTGGCTCCCGAAACCCTCACTCCCGAACAATTCCTCCAACTATCATTGCGCATCCCTTTAATTGATGTGCGCTCGCCCGGCGAATTCTTGCAAGGGCACATTCCCGGCGCACACAATATCCCTTTATTCGACAACGACGAGCGCGCTCGCGTAGGGACTACTTATGTAAAAATTGGAAAGGAACCGGCTATTGAACTTGGTAAAATTATTGCTGGCGAAAAGACCGATTATTACCTGAATGCGCTGGAAAAAGTTTCAGCCGAAAAAGTAGTGTTGCTGCATTGCTGGCGCGGCGGCATGAGGAGCGCAAAAATCGCGGCATTTTTTGCCGAATCAGGCTATAAAGTTTTTGTTCTCGAAGGCGGTTACAAAGCATATCGCGGATATATCAGGAAACAGTTTTCGTCGGGAAGGAAAATTTTCCTGATTGGGGGCTACACCGGTTCCGGGAAAACGGCTATTCTTAAAGAAATCGGAAAATTAGGCCATCAAATAATTGATCTTGAAGCATTGGCCTGTCACAAAGGATCGAACTTCGGGCATCTTGGCCAACTTGAGCAACCCACAACCGAACAATTCGAAAACGACCTTTACTTCCAATGGTCAAACCTCGAACCTTTAAAGCCTTTATGGCTCGAACACGAAAGCATGAAAATTGGGAATGTTGTTCTTCCAAATACATTTCATGAAGCCATGCTTGCAAGCACTTTGTTTTTTATCGAACTTCCAAAAGCTTACCGTATACAGCGACTTGTAAACGAATACGCCTGTTTTGAAAAACCAGTGCTACAATCCGTTTTAGAACATCTTGGGGTTTATATGGGTGCATACCAGTCGCGTGAAGCACTTCTTGCACTAGAAAACAACGATTTTGAAAAAGTTGCTGGGTTGACACTGGTTTATTACGACAAACTTTACGAAAATTCCCTATCCAGAAAACCAGTAAAGAAAATAGTAAAAGTACCTTTGCAATACGGAAGTACTGATGAACATGCAAGGCTGATTCTTGAGCAGGCTTGATTTATCAAGTCCTCCGAAATCAAAAATTCCTCTCAGTGTTCCTCCGTGTACTCTGTGCCTCAGTGGTTAAAAAAACTCATGAATACAATTTACCTTTAGAATTAAACACCCTCCATGCAAGACCCAATTTACCTCGATTATAATGCCACCACCCCAATTGACCCGGAGGTTGAAGCTGCCATGCGGCCTTACCTGAACACCTATTTTGGCAACCCTTCGAGCCGGTATAAGTTTGGGATAGATACCCGGAAAGCTGTAGAACTTGCCCGTTCGCAGGTTGCTGCCTTGATTGGTGCTTCGCCCGGTGAAATTGTTTTTACCAGCGGAGGCTCCGAATCTGATAACCATGCCCTGAAAGGTGCTGCGTTCGCCCTTCGGCACAAAGGGAACCATATTATTGTTTCCACTATCGAGCACCCGGCCATACTCGAAGTTTGCACTTGGCTTCAAAAACAAGGCTTTCAAATATCCTTTCTACCAGTTGATTCCAAAGGCATGGTCGAATTGGACAAACTCGAAAACTTAATCACCCCGCAAACCATTTTAATTTCTGTAATGCACGCCAATAACGAAGTGGGAACCATTCAACCCATTGCCGGATTATCTGCCATTGCACATCGTTACAACATTCTTTTCCACACAGATGCAGCCCAGTCAGCCGGAAAAATCAAGATTGATGTGAATGATTTAGGCGTTGATCTGCTTACTTTGGCTGGCCATAAATTATATGCACCCAAAGGTATCGGAGCTTTGTATATCCGCACAGGCGTTGTCCTCGACAACCTCATACATGGTGCCGGACAGGAACATAATCTCAGGGCAGGAACCGAAAATATCCTCGAAATAGTCGGTTTTGGTAAAGCTGCCGAAATTGCAAACCGCGATTTGTCCAAAAATCAGGAACACCAAAAAGTAATGCGTAACTTACTTTACGATGAGTTAGCGGGCAAAATCCCTAATATGCATCTCCACACCGATTTAGATTTAAGTCTGCCCAATACCCTCAGCGTTGCTTTTAAAGGGATTCCGGCCGATACATTACTTTCAAACCTACCGGGATTGGCGGCTTCGGCAGGCGCAGCATGTCATCCGGCGGGAGTTACGAGTTCACATGTGCTGGTTGCAATGGGCGTTCACACCGAATATGCCATGGGAACCATACGTCTTTCGACCGGCAAATATTCTACTGAAGAGGAGATGAAATCGGCAGCCACATTACTGTCCGAGGCGTATAATTCTATTGTTTTACCGCAAAAAAGCCCTGAAGTTCAGCCATCGGGCGATAAAATAAAACTTACACAATTTACCCACGGGCTGGGTTGTGCCTGCAAAATGCAGCCTGCCGATCTGGAAAAAGTGCTCCGCAAACTGCCACAAACCACCGACCCAAATGTATTGGTGGGCAATTCTTCTGCCGACGATGCTGCGGTGTATCTGGTAAATCCGGAACAGGCCATTGTACAGACCCTCGATTTTTTCACCCCAATTGTGGACGACCCTTACGATTTTGGGGCGATAGCCGCCGCAAACGCATTAAGCGACATTTATGCCATGGGCGCAAAGCCTTTGTTTGCACTTAATATTGTTGCTTTCCCGGTTCAGCGGCTTCCGCTTGGGGTGTTGGAGCAAATACTGCTCGGTGCTGCCGACAAAGCCACCGAAGCCGGAATTAGTATAATTGGCGGTCATAGCATCGACGATACCGAGCCTAAATTCGGCATGTGTGTTACAGGTTTAGTTCACCCCGAAAAAGCCTGGAAAAATATCGGTGCACAGACAGGCGATGTCCTTATTCTAACAAAACCCTTAGGTACAGGTATAATTTCCACTGCAGTAAAAAGTGGTTTGGCCGATGAAAATGCCGCTGCCGAAGCTTGCTTTTGGATGAAACAACTGAACCGCAAAGCTTCACAGGTATTCTTGAATTTTCAGGTAAATGCTTGTACCGACATTACTGGCTTCGGCCTGGCTGGCCATTTGAGCGAAATGATCCGTGGCAGCGAGGTAAATGCCGAAATCAGTTTTGCCGCTCTGCCCTTTATGAATCACGTCAAGGAACTCGCTTTTGCCGGGGCCATTCCTGGAGGGACATACAAAAACCTCGATTTTTATAAAGAGTGGATTAAATGGGAAGCCTTACTTTCGGAAACCGAAAAACTCATGTTTTGCGATGCACAAACTTCCGGCGGGCTTTTGGTTGCTGTACCAGAAAAGCAGGCAGTTCCGGCATTGCAGGAATTAAAATTACAAGGCATTGACAATGCAGTTATCATAGGCAGGATCACCCAAAAAGGGAATGGGTTCATCCATGTTGTTTAATTGAATTTTCCGCTTCAAATGCCTGACATCAAACCATATATTTACCGTTTTTTAAAAAAATTAACAGCCTGGCTTCTCAATCTGCCACCGCTAAAGAAGCGGATTGGGGTTGCTATACTGTCATTTATAGTCATATTCCTGTTTTTAGACCTACTTTTCCCGGTCCGCACCAATATCCAGTATTCCAAACTTATCCTTTCCTGCGACGGGAAACTGCTCAACGCCTCCCTTTCCTCCGACCAGCAATGGCGTTTAAAAACCGCTATCAAGGAAGTAAACCCTTTGCTTATCAAAACCATTACCTATAAGGAAGATCGCTGGTTCCGCTATCATTTCGGGGTTAACCCTGTAGCAATTGCAAGGGCAATATGGCAAAACCTGAGTTCAGGAAAAAGGGTTTCAGGCGCCTCCACCATCACCATGCAGGTGGTACGAATGCTACAACCACGCGAACGCAATTTCGCGAACAAACTTCTCGAATGTTTCAGGGCAACCCAGCTCGAACTTCATCATTCCAAAAATGAAATCCTCGAAATGTATATCAACCTCCTGCCCTACGGCGGAAATATACAGGGGATCAAAGCCGCTTCTTTCCTGTATTTCGGCATGGAACCCGAAGCCCTTAGCCTTGCTCAGGTGGTTACACTGGCCATAATCCCTAATAACCCCAACCACCAACGCCTAGGGATAAACAACCAAAAAATCGTAAAAGAACGGAATTACTGGTTGAAAAAACTGGGTCGCGGCGATATATTCGATGCAACTGCTATGTCCGATGCCTTGCAGGAGCCGCTTACCGCAAAGCGCTGCGAAGCCCCCAAACAAATCCCTCATCTTGCCCGTTTGCTAGCAAAAACTTACCCCGACAAACCTATCCTGGGCACGTTCATCGACCCACAGGTTCAGGATTTTGTCGAAAACACCCTGCGTAACGAGGTAAATATGTACCGGGGTATGGGCGTTGGCAATGCTGCCGTGTTGCTTATCAACAACCGCACACATTCCGTTGTAGCTTATGCAGGTTCGGCCGGTTTCAACGAAAATCAGTTTCAGGGGCAGGTTGATGGGGTTACCTCGCTCAGGTCGCCGGGCAGTGCGCTCAAACCTTTCCTTTATGCCCTTGCCATGGACAAAGGCCTTATTACCCCGAAAACCATTTTGCAGGACATACCCCAGAATTTCAACGGCTACCGCCCCTTGAACTATGACGAAACTTTCCGTGGCCGTTTGCCCGCTTCGCAGGCTTTGGCTCTTTCGCTTAATATACCAGCCGTAGATTTGATGAACAGGCTGGGCGTGGATATTTTCAACGAAAAACTCAGCCGTGGCGGCCTCAAATGGATTGGTAAACACAAAAAAACTCTTGGGCTTTCGGTAATCCTCGGCGGCTGCGGGGTCAGCCTTTTGGAGCTTACCAACCTCTATTCCTGCCTGGCCAATGGCGGCATCAGGTTTCCGTTGCGCATCACCACGTCCGACGAAACAAGCTTGCCAGATACCCTTTTCAGCCCCTCTTCCGCCTACATGATTACCGAAATCCTCACCGGTTTAAAACGGCCCGACCTGCCCAACAATTTCGATAATTCGGTTAACCTGCCGCATATCGCCTGGAAAACAGGCACCTCTTACGGTCGCCGCGATGCATGGAGCCTTGGCTATAACCCCGAATTTACCGTCGGCGTTTGGGTAGGCAATTTCGATGGCACAGGAATCCCCGAACTTTCGGGTGCCGATTTCGCTACGCCCATCCTTTTCAAGATATTCAATTACCTTACCTTCAACCAAAAACACGATTGGTTCAAACGTCCCGTCGGGCTCGATTTCCGCCTCGTTTGCAGCGAATCGGGCCTGCCACCGTCCGAAACCTGCACCAATCTGGTGATGGACGACTATATCCCCGCCATTTCGCCAAACCGCAAATGCGACCACCAAATGCCTGTGTTTGTGGATGAAGCCGCAAGCGTTTCCTACTGCCGTTCGTGCCTGCCACAAGCAGGTTACCGCACCAACTTTTTCCCCAACCTAAGCCCGGGATTGATTGCTTTTTACGAAGAAGAGCAAATCCCTTACCGCAAAATCCCGCCGCACAACCCACTCTGCAACAGGGTATATCACACCGACAGCCCCGTAATTACCTCGCTAACCGATGGCAAGGAATATATACTCTATGCCAACGCCAAACAGCAGTTGCAGCTTGCCTTTACCGCCACTTCCGACGTAAACAAAGTATATTGGTATATCAACGACAAATTTTTCAACCAGGCCGTGCCCGGACAAAAACTCTTCTTCACCCCCAACGCCGGGCTAATCAAAATCTCATGCAGCGACGATAAGGGAAGGAATACGGATATACAGGTGAAGGTGGGGTTTTATTGATTTGGGAATGGGGATTGCGGATTGCGGCACTTGGCACTTTGCACCTTACTCCCGGAAAACTATTTTCCATTAGTAAATTGCCAACATAAAAATCTTTTTATCCCTTAATTTTTCATTACAAGGTTCGTAAACAATTTACAACGAACAGCGTTGGTGTGTTTATTGTCATTCACTCTGAGCATTTCTAAAATAGAAGATCAATATTGTAATAATTTACTGACTGATACAAGTATTGATAGAATCGGCAAAGACTCCTTTCACTCTCTTCTTCACTCCCACCATCCTCCCCCAGTCACCGATTTTTTTCCATCACATATCTGCAAGAAACTATATTTCATCGAATAAAAAAACCAATGCCGAAATATTGCTTTACATTTGAAAGTTCTTACAAAATCCCCAACCCTATAAAATTACCAATTAACCTTTTCAACATTTACAAAAAGCCCATTCATGAAACCAATCTTTCTAATTGCAGGTCTTACCCTGATGCAGCTTTCCAACATGGCACAAGGAACATTTTTCCCACCCAAAACGCCCGTTAAGGCAGTTACCGACACCATGCATGGTGTACTGATAACCGACGACTACCGCTGGCTCGAAAACAAAGCCGATCCGGCTGTGATAAACTGGACCCGCGCCCAGCACGATTATGGCAACGCGTACCTGGAAGCCACCCAGAAAAAACACCCCGGCCTCCGCGAAGATATTGCCGCCTACATCGACCGCGATTACGAAAGCCCACTCAACAAAGAAGGCAAAAGGGTTTTCCAGACCATAAAACGCAAAGGCGACAAACAATCGAAAGTGTACACCATTCTGGATGGCAAAAAAATCCTGATCTGGGATCCGGTTAAACTCGATACTACCGGAAACACCTCAACTTCAGGCTTTGCTTACACTTATGATGGCGAGAGGGCAGCCGTAAGTGTTCAAAAAAGCGGTGCCGAAATCACAACTACCTACATTATCGAAACCCGCACCGGCAAAATATTGTATGCACCACTCGAAAACACCTTTGGGTTCCAATGGAC
>CAJAXK010000191.1 GCA_903946925.1 uncultured Bacteroidales bacterium
GCAAGACTATATACCCATTTTAATTCAATCGTTAGTCGTACTAGGTTTTGTAATAACCACCATGCTGGCAACCCATTTTCTGGGGCCTAAAAGATCGTCGGTTGCCAAGCTCGAAAATTTCGAATGTGGCATCGAAGGTATGGGAAATGCCAGAAGCCCCTTTTCGGTAAAATATTTTTTGATCGCAATCCTCTTTGTGCTTTTCGATGTGGAAGTGATATTTATGTATCCCTGGGCAGTCAATTTCAAGGAATTGGGCAAATCAGGCTTTTTGGAAATGTTTCTTTTTATGATGCTTGTGCTTGCAGGCTTTATTTATATCATTAAGAAAGGTGCTTTAAAGTGGGACAAGCGATAAAATTGTAGCCATGGCCGAAAAACAGAATTCAATACTTACACCCACCACCGCCGCTGCGCCCGAAGGAATTTCGGGGCAAGGCTTTTTTGCTACATCCCTCGAAAAAGCAGTCGGCCTCGCTCGCAAAAATTCGTTGTGGCCTCTGCCATTTGCTACCTCGTGTTGTGGTATAGAGTTTATGGCAACAATGGGTTCGCATTACGATTTGGCCCGATTTGGTTCCGAGCGATTGAGCTTTTCGCCCCGCCAAAGCGATTTGCTTATGGTAATGGGGACGGTGGCTAAAAAAATGGGGCCGGTTTTGCGCGAAATATACATTCAAATGGCTGAACCCAAATGGGTTATTGCAGTGGGTGCTTGTGCTTCGAGTGGTGGGATTTTCGATACATACAGCGTTTTACAAGGCATTGACCGCATTATTCCGGTTGATGTGTATGTACCAGGCTGCCCACCCCGTCCCGAACAAATTATTGATGGAATAATCAAAATTCAGGAACTCGTTGGAAACGAATCGCTTCGGCGTAGGAATTCGGCTGAATACGAAGCCTTGATGAAAAAATACAATATGGAATAGATTTGAATGGTGTGATTCAATATTACATGAAATCATATTCAAACACTGTCCTGAAAATCAAACAACACCGTTAAAATCATTTTTGTGTTCAAAATAAACGCCGAAAGAAACAAGTTTGTAGTAAAAATACTAAGTGATAACTTTTCTGAAGCTATTGTGCAACAGGAAGTTATTCTCGACATGCTTTGCATTACCGTAACCAAAGAAGCGATAAACCCATTTTTGCTTTTTTTGCGCGACAACAACGAGTTGAAATACGACTTCCTGACCACCCTTTGTGGGATGCATTATCCCGAAATAGATCAGTTGGGTGTTGTTTATCATTTGCATAGCTTGACCAACAACCATTATATCCGGGTTAAAACGGCAACAGAGTTGTCGAATCCGGTATTGCCAACGGCAACAAACATTTGGCCATCAGCCAACTGGATGGAACGCGAAACCTTCGATTTTTTTGGTATTCAATTCCAAGGGCATCCAAACCTTGTCAGGATTCTGAATGTTGACGATATGACTGCCTTCCCATTGCGGAAAGATTTCCCACTCGAAGATCAAACCCGCGAAGATAAGGATGACAGCATGTTCGGTAGATAAAAACCACATTCCAATCCGTTGATCAAACTAAAGCTGTTGAGCAACCAAAAAAGATAATTGAAAAGAGAAATTCCCAACACATAATGGCAAACGAACTACATACTGATTACTGGGAAAGGGATTTTGTTAGGACTGAGGAACCAAAGGAATACAACACCCTGAATGTTGGGCCAACCCATCCGGCTACTCATGGGGTTTTTCAGAATATCATGCTAATGGATGGTGAGTTTATTGTAGAAACCGAACAAACCATCGGATATATACATCGTGCTTTTGAGAAAATTGCCGAACGCAGGCCTTTTTACCAGATAACACCGCTTACCGACAGGTTAAATTATTGTTCGGCACCCTTGAACAACATGGGCTGGCACATGACTGTGGAAAAATTGCTTGGGATAGAAACTCCAAAACGTGTTGATTATTTGCGTATTGTAATAATGGAGTTTGCCCGTATTGCCGACCACCTCATTTGCAACAGTGTAATTGGTGTTGATAGTGGCGCGCTTACTGGATTCACTTATTTGTTTCAAAGCCGGGAATTTATTTACGAAATTTATGAAGAAATCTGCGGTTCCAGGTTAACAACCAATATGGGCAGGATTGGCGGGTTTGAGCGGAATTTTAGTGCCAAAGCCTGGGACAAAATCCGTTATTTCCTAAAAACCTATCCCGCTAAACTTGCTGAGTTCGAAAACCTTTTGGCACGAAACCGGATTTTTATGGACCGCACTATCAATGTTGGCTCATTCGCTGCCGACCGCGCCCTTGCCTATGGTTTTACCGGTCCAAACCTTCGCGCTTGTGGTGTTGATTATGATGTGAGGGTAATGAACCCATATTGTTCTTACGATGAATTTGACTTTTTTATCCCACTTGGCCAAAATGGCGATACCTATGATCGGTTTATGGTGAGGCAAGAGGAAATGCGCCAAAGTTTGTACATCATTGAACAGGCAATAGCCAAACTCGACAAAATGGACGATAAACAAACCTACTATGCGAGCGATCCACGTTTTGTGCTCCCACCAAAAGAAAAAGTCTATAACAATATGGAAGCCCTGATCTGGCATTTCAAAATAGTGATGGGCGAAACCGATATTCCTGCCGGTGAAGTATATCACTGTGTTGAAGCTGCAAACGGTGAACTTGGGTTTTATCTGGTCAGCGATGGAGGACGCACCCCATCGCGGTTGCATTTCCGCCGTCCATGTTTCATCTATTACCAGGCTTATCCCGAAATGGTAAAAGGAACCATGTTGTCAGATGCCATTCTTACCATGAGTTCGATGAATGTAATTGCCGGGGAATTGGATGCATAAAACACATCACCCCAAAAAAACTAAAAATACAACACGCACCAAAGCCCACTATGACCAAGTTTAGCGCCGAATCGCTTCCAATTGTAAACCGCATACTGAAACAGTATCCCGAAGGCAAACAAAAATCAGCTTTGCTTCCTTTGCTGCATATTGCTCAAGCCGAAAACAACGGCTGGCTTAGTGCCGAAACTATGGATTATATTGCCTCCTTACTCGAAATACAACCCATTGAGGTTTACGAAGTTGCTTCCTTTTATAGTATGTTCAATTTGCAGCCTGTTGGCAATTGTGTTATTGAGGTTTGCCAAACCGGGCCTTGCTGGTTGAATGGTGCCGAAGAATTGCTGGCTTATTTCACTGAAAGGCTTGGTATAAAAGCCGGTGAAACTACTGCCGATGGTAAATTTACGTTGAAAACAGTTGAATGTTTGGCTGCTTGTGGAAATGCACCTGTAATTCAGGTTGGGACTGATTATTTCGAGAATGTGAATAAACAGAAAGCCGAGGAATTGTTGGACAAATGGCAGAAAGAGAATAAGATTTCACACACAAATCCTTACTTGTAAGCCATGGCAAAGAAGATACTTTTAGATAATATTGACGTACCCGGACTTGCCAGTTTCGAGGTTTACAAGCAATTGGGCGGTTATTCTGCTGTCGAAAAAGCCTTGAAAAACCTAACACCCGACCAGGTTACAGGCGAAGTTACCAAATCGGGCCTGCGGGGTAGGGGAGGAGCTGGTTTCCCTACTGGGATGAAATGGGGATTTATTGACAAAAAGTCTGGCAATCCGCGTTATTTTGTTTGTAATTTCGACGAAAGCGAACCCGGCACCTTTAAGGATCGGCATATTGGCCAGTTAAATCCTCACTTGCTCATTGAAGGGATGATTTTGGGTTCGTATGCTTTAGGTGCCCGCACATCATACATTTATATTCGTGGTGAATTGTTTTATGTGCTGAAAATCATCGAAAAAGCTATTGCAGAAGCCTACAAAAATGGCCTCTTAGGAAACAACATACTTGGAACCGGTTACTCGCTCGATCTTTATTGCCAACCTGGAGGAGGTGCTTATATCTGTGGAGAGGAAACCGCTTTATTAGAATCGCTTGAAGGAAAACGCGGAAACCCGCGTATAAAACCTCCATTTCCGGCTGTAGTTGGTTTATATGGTTGCCCTACTGTTGTAAACAATGTTGAAACTATTGCCACAATTCCCTGGATAATCAATAATGGTTACGAGGCATATTCTTCCATTGGGATTGGAAACAGCAAAGGGACAAAACTCATTTCGGCTTGCGGGCACATCAACAAACCTGGCGTTTACGAAATAGAACTTGGGCTTCCAATCGAAGAATTTATTTACAGTGACGAATATTGCGGAGGAATCCGAAACGGCAATAAACTCAAAGCGGTTGTTGCCGGTGGTTCGTCAGTCCCAATTTTGCCAGCCGAGCTTATACTCCGAACTGCTACTGGAGAACCTCGATTAATGAGTTACGAATCCTTGTCCGAAGGTGGTTTCCAATCAGGTTCCATGCTGGGTTCGGGAGGTTTTATCGTTATGGATCACACAACCTGCATAGTTAAAAACCTGCTCACTTTTGCGCGCTTTTACCACCACGAATCGTGTGGGCAGTGCAGTCCATGTCGCGAAGGTACAGGTTGGATGGAGAAAATATTGCACCGGATCGAATCAGGCAATGGCTCGATGAAAGACATAGATTTGCTTGTCAATATTTCAAAGCACATCGAAGGAAATACCATTTGTCCGCTTGGCGATGCCGCTGCTTGGCCAGTTGCCAGTGCCATACGCCATTTCCGCGCCGAATTTGAAGAACATGTAAAACTACAAAAATGCCCCTTTTAAAGCTTACCATCGATAATATTGAGGTTGAAGTCGAGCCAGGAACGACCATAATGAATGCTGCACGTAAAATTGGTGGGCATGTTGTTCCGCCGGCAATGTGCTATTATTCCAAGTTGGAAGGCAGTGGCGGGAAGTGCCGCACTTGCTTGGTGAAAGTCTCCCAAGGTTCATTCAAAGATAACCGCCCAATGCCAAAATTAGTAGCTTCGTGTCGTACTTTGGTCCAGGATGGGATGGTGGTCCAAAACACAACTTCGCCCGAAGTAATTGAAAACCGCAGGGCAATTACCGAATTTTTATTGCTTAACCATCCGCTCGATTGCCCCGTTTGCGACCAGGCCGGGGAGTGCCACTTACAGGATTTATCCTATCAAAATGGCCTCGAAGAAACCAATACCGATGAAGCACGCAGGACATTTGCACCAATAGATATTGGCAATCTGATTAAACTACACATGAACCGTTGCATACTTTGCTATCGCTGCGTGATGGTTGCCGACCAAATTACCGATAGCCGTGTTCATGGCGTGCTTGGCCGTGGCGATCATTCCGAGATTAGTACCTTGATCAAGAAAGCTGTGGATAATGATTTTTCGGGCAATATGATTGATGTTTGCCCGGTTGGCGCACTGACCGACAAGACATTCCGCTTCAAAAGCCGTGTTTGGTTTACCCGCCCTTTCGATGCACATCGCAAATGTACCAAATGCAGCGGTAAAACGGTTTTGTGGATGAAAGGCGAAGAAATCCTTCGTGTTACGGGCAGGAAAGATAAATATGGCGAACTTGAAGAATTTATCTGTAATGATTGCCGTTTTGTTTATAAGCAACCTAAGGATTGGGAAATTGAAGGACCAAGAAAAATAGAGCGACATTCTGTAATTTCGCAGAATCATTACGAAAAGCTTGATAATGAAGAAAATGAGGATAAAATTGAGGCATAGCAAGTTGAAACAACATAATTCCTCATCGTACATTTCTAACCTGTTAATCAGCAAGTAAACACTTGGATATGGATTGGACAATTTTAATTTATAAGACCATTTTTCTGTTCATTATTTTGCTTGTTACCCTTTTGGTAGCAATGTACTCCACGTATGGCGAGCGCAAAGTAGCTGCCTTTATGCAGGACAGGCGAGGGCCTAACCGTGCAGGTCCATTTGGTTTGTTGCAACCTTTGGCCGATGGGGTAAAAATGTTTATGAAAGAAGAAATTATCCCGCTTTCGGCAAACAGGGTGCTTTTTATTTTGGGGCCATCCATTGCCATGACAACTGCCTTGCTCACCGGGGTTGTGATTCCCTGGGGCGGGATAATTACCATTGGTGGACGCGAGTTTTCGTTGCAAATTGCAGACCTCAACATTGGTATTTTATATGTTTTCGCCATGGTTTCAATCGGCGTTTATGGCATTATGATTGGCGGTTGGGCATCCAACAACAAATACGCGCTTTACGGAGCAATAAGGGCAGCTTCGCAAATGATAAGCTACGAATTGGCCATGGGCATGTCAATCGTTGCACTAGTGATAACCACTGGTTCGCTGAGCCTCCACGAAATAGTTGCCCAGCAGCATGGCATGAACTGGAATATTTTTTACCAACCACTTGGTTTCCTTATTTTCCTTACTTGCGCTTTCGCTGAAACCAACCGCGCCCCATTCGACTTGCCGGAGTGTGAAACCGAACTGGTTGGAGGGTATCATACAGAGTACAGCTCCATGAAACTCGGTTTTTACCTTTTTGCCGAATATATCAACATGTTTATTTCGTCTGCCGTTATTGCAACCCTATATTTTGGTGGCTACAACATGCCTTTTATTGACCAATTGGGCCTGCCCCAAAATGTGGTAACACTGCTTGGCACTATGTTTTTCTTCCTCAAAATCTTTGGGATGATTTTCCTTTTTATGTGGATTCGCTGGACATTGCCGCGGTTCCGCTATGATCAATTGATGAACCTGGGTTGGAAAGGATTAATACCTCTGGCAATTTTCAATATTCTTGCTACGGGCATTTATTATTATTTTACCGAACTTTCTTAAACTGTACGACATGGAAAAACTTACCAACAGATCAAGGGTTGTTTCGGATAAAAAAATGACTTTCCTCGAAAAGATATATCTTCCTGCCATTATAAAAGGGATGTTCATCACATTGAAACATTTTTTTAGAAAGAAAACTACTATAAATTATCCTGAACAAAAACGCGAATTCAGTCAGATTTACAGGGGACAACATGTTTTAAAGCGCGATGATTTGGGGCGCGAGCGTTGTACGGCTTGTGGTCTTTGCGCTGTTGCTTGTCCGGCTGAAGCAATTACCATGGTTGCCGCTGAGCGGAAACCGGGCGAGGAAAACCTTTACCGCGAAGAGAAATATGCAGCGGTTTATGAAATAAATATGCTGCGATGCATTTATTGTGGCGATTGCGAAGAAGCCTGCCCCAAAGAAGCGATTTTCCTTACCGATAGGATTGTGGCCTCACAATACCAACGTTTGCCTTTTGTTTATGGCAAAGAATTATTGGTCGAACCACTTGATCCAGATAAACGGATAGATGTGTCGGTAAGGCAAACAGATGAAGTAAGGGATTTCAAATTAAACAAGCGGTTTGCACACAATAAATAGCAAGCAGCAAAACCAATATAAAACCTAAAAGTAATGATTTTTTTATTTTTCCTGCTTTCAGCAGTAATGGTCGTAAGTGCTTTGTTTGTGGTTTTTTCGAAAAACCCGGTAAACAACGTGATTTACCTCATTGTATGCTTTATAGCAATGGCAGGCCATTACATACTTCTGAATGCCCAGTTTTTGGCGGTTGTCCACTTGATTGTTTACACCGGGGCAATCATGGTTTTGTTCCTTTTCGTAATCATGCTGTTGAACTTGAATAAAGCAATTATTCCGCAGAAATCAAAAACAACCCGGATTATGGCAGTAATTACAGGAGGTTTGTTTTTTTTGGTATTGTTGGCAGCAACACGTCAAACGTTCGAGATACTGCCCCGATATCCATTTACAAGTACCATTGGTTTGGTAAAGGAAATTGGTAAAACCTTGTTCAACGACTTTCTTTTGCCTTTCGAGATGTCGTCGGTTTTGTTTATTTCGGCCATGGTTGGTGCTGTGATGTTTGGCAAAAAAGATGATGCTGTTTAACCAAATTTTCAAATGGTTTTTGATTGTTGGACAAATCTGCAAAAATTACAATGGGATTTAAAGGAATTAGAAAATACAATTACGGCAATATGTTAAAAGTTCTGCTTAAAATCTTGATAGCCTGATGAAAGAAATATCCTCCGTTATACAATTAATTCCGCTCGAATACTACTTAGTGTTAAGTGGGACGCTTTTCAGCATAGGGCTGATGGGTGTGCTTTTCAGAAGGAATATAATTGCAATCCTTATGTGTATCGAATTGATGTTCAACTCGGTAAATTTGTTGTTGACTGCTTTTTCGGCTTATCATTCCGATCCTGCAGGACAAGTTTTTGTGTTTTTTATCATGATAGTGGCTGCGGCAGAAGTTGCAGTTGGGCTTTCGATAGTAGTTATGATGAAACGGAATGTGGAATCTGTTGATATTAACCTTTTGAACCGATTGAAATGGTAGGCACTCCCACTTTTATAAACTTAGCTTGGCTGGTTCCTGTTTTTCCATTGCTGGGATTCCTAATTATCGGTTTTTCCGATAAGGGATTGAAAAACAATATGGCTGGAATAATTGGCAGTTTAGCCATACTCTTGTCATTCTTGTTTACGGTAATCTTGTTTTTCGTGATGAAATCATCGGGGCAGGAATCCGCTACTATTTCTATGTTCAACTGGATTGCGATAGGTTCTATGAATATCCCTTTTGCTTTTCTCATCGACCATCTTTCGATAACCATGATGCTCATAATTACGGGTGTGGGTACGCTTATTCATGTTTATTCCATTGGTTACATGCACGATGACGAACGGGTGAATTCCTTTTTTGCACAAATGAACCTGTTTACGTTCAGCATGTTGCTGCTGGTTATGGGTGCCAATTATCTCGTGCTTTTTATCGGTTGGGAAGGTGTTGGTTTGTGTTCCTACTTGCTCATTGGTTTCTGGTTCAAAAATCCAGAATACAACTATGCTGCACGTAAAGCTTTTATAATGAACAGGATCGGCGATTTGGGATTTATACTGGGTATTATCCTTGTGTTCTTCACGTTTAAAACCGTTACCTTTTCTGAAGTTTTTGCACAGGCAGCTGCATTTCCTGTTGGTACAGCCGTAATTACAACAATAACAATCCTCTTATTGGTTGGCGCTGTTGGCAAGAGTGCACAAATCCCTTTGTTTACCTGGCTTCCAGATGCAATGGCTGGCCCAACCCCGGTTTCGGCCCTGATACATGCAGCCACTATGGTAACAGCCGGAATTTATATGATTGCCAGATCCAGTGTTCTTTACAACCTTGCGCCAATTACCCTAAACATTATTATCGTTATTGGTTTGGCAACTGCTTTGATGGCCGCCATTATTGGGCTTAAGCAAAATGACATAAAGAAAGTACTGGCCTATTCCACCGTTTCGCAATTGGGCTATATGTTTCTTGCCCTCGGATTGGGTGCTTATTCAACGGCAGTTTTCCATGTTACGACCCATGCTTTTTTTAAAGCATTGCTGTTCCTTGGTGCTGGTAGCGTTATTCATGCCATGGGTGGCGAACAGGATATAAGAAAAATGGGCGGGTTGAAAGGCAAAATGCCAATTACCTATTGGACTTTTCTTGCCGCTACGTTGGCAATAAGTGGAATTCCCCCTTTTTCGGGCTTTTTTAGTAAGGATTTGATTTTAAACAAAGCTTTTGAGCATAATATAATTTTATACATACTGGCTTTGGGAGGTGCTTTGATTACCTGTTTTTACATGTTCAGGTTGCTGTACCTCGTGTTTTTCGGTAAGCAAAGGCTCGCCAATTCACATCCTCACGAATCGCCAAGCTTTATGACCATTCCATTGATTGTTTTAGCAGTCCTCTCTGTTTTTGGTGGTTTCCTAAATGTCCCTTCGCTATTCGGAGGCAATTCTAATTTTAGTTCATTCCTACAAAGTGCAACCACTTCGCTTTCTATTGAAGAAATGAGTCATTCAACCGAAATCCTGCTGATATTCATTTCGTTGGCGTTGTTAGGATTTGTTATTTTCCTGGCTTATCGCACATTTGTAACCAAAACATCCATTCCAAAAGACGATTCCGTACCCATGCCCAGTTTCGGCAAAGTGGTTTATAATAAGTTTTACATTGACGAAATATACGCTGCTTTGTTTGAAAAGCCCTTGGGTTTCCTATCCGATTTCTTTTTCAATAAAGTTGAGAACACGGTACTTGATCCGGCTGTGGATGGAATTGGCACGTTGACAGCGAGATTCGGGACTCTTGTCCGCAAACTGCAACAAGGCAACATGAGTTTTTACCTTTTTACCATGGTTGCCGGAATACTGCTTTTCATCATTTTCATACTCATAATCTGAACCCATGATACTGTTAATCCTACTTCTAATCCCATTTGTTACAAGTTTGTTGTTGCTGCTTGTTAACA
>CAJAXK010000192.1 GCA_903946925.1 uncultured Bacteroidales bacterium
AGCGAAGCAGGGCAGAATTTTTAATTATACCCGGTTTCTCAAATTACCTTTACCTCTGACAGGGTTTTGAACCCTGTCAGAGGTATAAGAGGGTACTATCAGCCACCCCGACAATAAAGGAAAAACCCAAAAAGAAACCAATAACAGCACGCAGTGTCGGGGTGACGAAAAAGTCGCCCCGACACATGCCGAAACAGCACGGATACTTACCGGGAATTGTCGGGGCGACTTTTTCAGTTACCCCGTCAATCTTTTAGCTACTTTAGCTTTGCCTGAAGATATTTCCAAAACAGGTCTTTTAATGCCAGAGGCATTACATATTTATAAAAAAGAACCAACCTTATGTGGTTCGACCCCTTTGGGGTCGCTTCACCTGCTGATTTTCCTTTGCTATACATATTTGAATCCTCTGGATTCTGGCAAGTCTGGGCGTGGCTCCAAGCCGCACTCCGACTAAAGGGCACAGAGCCACTACCGGATATTGTCGGGGCGACTTTTTCAGTCACCCCGACAATAAATAATAGAGAAACTCAAAAAGAAGCCAATAACAGCAAGCAGTTTAGTGGTGTCGAAAAAGTCGCCCCGAAACTATCCAAAACTATTGATAGTGTTGCATTCCCAATTACCCCAACAATTTTTAGAAGCGAAAGAAAAGTATTGAGGATAAACACCGTTTAGCAGTGTGGAATCCTTGTTGCTTCGGCAGGCAATTCAGTAGGCTCATTGTGGCACTCAGCACAACACTCCGTGGTAAAAACAAAATTTATATGCGATAATTTATCCCTTATTAAGTATAATGGATTTTGAATCCCAATCTATAAAACTGATTTATTACAATTGCCTAAAAATATTTCAGTGCCCATCGCTGGTTTTTCAAAAGCAATGTGTCTATATCTTAAACGTTTTAAAAACACTTAAAATTTACGAAAATGAAAAACCTAAGCAAAATTTTTCTGGCATCGGCAATCACCTTGTTTTTTGCCATGCAGGCCAATGCCCAAAACAATGTTCAAACAACACAGGCAGCCGAAAAAACAAAATCAGTAAATTCAGCATCTGGCAATTTTGTTGACAAGGATAGCAACGGCGTGTGCGATAACCGCGCTACACGCAAAGGGAATGGGCGTGGTGCCAATTTTAATGACAAAAATGGAGATGGGGTTTGCGATAACCAAGCAAATGCCGGAAATAAACGCAAGAACGGACAAGGCAACCAAAACAGGAATGGCCAATGCCGTGGGCCAAGGAATTGTGGAAAAAAATAAAGGCGTAGTCGGCAACCCGCAACAAACACCGGAACAAAAAACAAAATAACTGGAATCAGAGGTTGAAAATCATATCTTTGAACATTGAACAGGATGACGCCAAGCAAGCTGACATTCAGCTAAAACCAAAATAGGATCAAATTGATTTTTAAACCTCTGATTCCCTTTTACATTAATGACTGACCATGAACTAATTACCGGTTTATTAAACCATGACAAACCGGTCGTGCAATTTATGGTAAACAAGTTTCACAAGCAGGTGATCACAACTGCTTTTCATTTTGTACACGACATGGATGATGCCGAAGATATTGCCCAGGATGTGTGTGTCGAAATTCTCGAATCGGTGGCTGGATTTAAAAAAACATCCTCATTATCTACATGGATTTACAGGGTTACGGTGAATAAATCCTTAAATTTCGTGCGGAAAAATAAGCGCAAACAGCTTGTTGGGCAATTCGAGGCTTTCTTTTTCAAAAAAGATGGCGCCGATAACCAAACCATTGCGGAACCAACTTCGGGCAATAGCCCTTTTGAGGACACCGAAAGGAAACAGATACTTGACAAGGCTATAAACAGCCTGCCCGAAAACCAGAAAACAGCCTTTATCCTCAGCAAATACGAGGAATTATCCTACAAGGAAATTACCGAAATAATGAATCTCAGCCTGGCAAGTGTAGAATCGCTGCTGCAGCGGGCAAAACAAAACCTACAGAAGAAATTAATCGTCCACTTCTCCGAATATTCAAATAAAAGATAAAATGAACCACTGCGAAACCCTGCACAATAATTTATTTGATTACGTAGATAAAAAGATGCCCCCATCCTTGATGCTGCAATTGGACAAGCATGTAAGCGAATGTGCCGAATGTAAAAGGATTGTGGCCGGATTCAGGGATATGTCGGTATTGATGGAGGAACAAAAGCACATCGAACCCTTGCCTTTTGCCGAAACACGTATTTTGCAGGCAGTGGAAACCAGGATGGAAAAAGGGAAAACTACATATAGCCCTGTATTTGTAAGGGTTTTGAAACCTGCAGTCATCAGTTTTGGTGTAGCGGCTTCGTTGGCGGTTGGTTTTTTTATTGGTTCAGATTTCGCCGGTACACAATCGGCATATAGCCAAAACGAAGAAATAATTGAGGCCGTGAGAAGCGATTTGAACGTGCCTGAATTTATGACAGACGATCTTTTTTATTTCACCGAATAAACCAAACAACATGAATATTTTGAACAATAACCGTTCTGTTTTCTGGGTACTTATTTTCTTGGTGCTGATCAACTTAACTGCATTGGCTACCTACTTTATCTTTATACAGAAACCTGCCAATAGACCCAATTCAGAATCTGGGCTGAAGAAAGGGATTGCTTTAAAAGACGAATTGGCGTTAGATGCGGCCCAATCCATTGCAGTGAATAAAATTAATGCAACCTATCAGGCTTCGAGCGAGCCGATAGTGGCTGCAATCAGGGAGAAAAAGGCGGATTTGCTTGATGAATTGTCGAAAGCAAGTTCGGATTCGGTGGCAATTATAAGTATTGCAAACGAAGTGGTTGCGGCGCAGAAAGAACTTCAGTTTGCCAACATAAAGCAATTTCTCGATTTGAAAAAAGTATGCACCCCCGAACAAACCAAAAAGCTTTCGCAGATATACGCCGAGCTATACGGTTTCGGGAATAAAGGTAAAGGGCAGGGAAAGGGGATGCGTCATCGCTATGGACAACAAAAAAATGTGCCAAAACAGTAGGGCGTTTGCACCTATTGAAGTTTTGTTGTTCAGATTCCAGATGCAAATCTTTCCCTCAGTTTAGGGGCTTTCGGGAACATAACCCAGTTTATCTACCGATGTTTTTCTCAAACCTTTTAAGCATCAGTTTTATAGCATAAAAAGAAACTGCTATAAGCACCGGCCATGTAAAAAGCCATATTATTTGTGTCAACATTTTATTTGGTTTTAAATTTATCTTTCAAGAAAACTCTTTCAACTTCTTTCATTCCCCACTTCAAGTACTTTAGGCACTTTAAGTATTTTAGGCACTCAAGGCACTTTAAGTACTTCAGCCACTCCCCTCTCAATAAACATGCGTTTCGTTATTCAACTCTTCCATATCAATTTTCTTATTGTCAATGGAACGCCAGGCAACGAAAATATAGGCAATTACAAATGGCACCAACAAGGAAACATAGCTCATAACTGTTAATGTATATAGGCTCGATGAGCTATTCTGTATGGTCAACGAACTTTGCAGATCGAAAGTGGAAGGATAGTAAGCCGTATTGTTGAAACCTGCAAGCAGGAACAAAGCCAAAACAGTGAACACAGTGCCAATACCGGCTCCCCAAATCCCTTTGGTGCTGCATTTCTCGAAACAGGTAAGCGGGTGGATTATCCCGATCAAAACAAAAGCCACACCCAAAACAAACATTGCTGCAACCACTGGCATTTCAATCAGGTTATGAAGGTATTTGTACGGTTCCATAAACACTTCTTTGGTATCGGGGTTAACAGCAAAGCCACTCGAAAGCAAGGTCCATATTACGAAAAGCAGAAAGAAAAAAACAAATGGGAATGCATTTATAAGAAGTTGTTTTTTAACACGTTCCATCATTTCAGCATGTTTAATGCGATTCATAAAATAGAGCAGGGCAAGCACACGCGAAAGGAAAAGGACTGCCAATCCAAGGCTAAGGTTCTGTAGGCTTAAGGCTGCTTCGAGGCCATGTGCAGGCCCGGTCCATTCCGAAATAATCGGCATTTTGTTGCCGGTAAGCCGGGTAATGTTCATAAAATCAACTGAAAATTGAGAACCAGTAAAAAAAGTCGCTACCGCGGCCCCGATCAATACAGGTGCAAGGATGCCATTTAGAAGCAGGAATGTTTCGTAAACCCTTTTGCCAAGAAAGTTGCCCACTTTGCTGCGGTATTCGTACGAAACAGCTTGTATGACAAAAGCAAACAAAATTACGATCCAGACCCAGTAAGCCCCACCAAAGCTGGTGGAATAAAACAAAGGGAACGATGCAAAAAACGCACCTCCAAAAGTTACCAATGTGGTAAATGTGAACTCCCATTTCCGACCCAACAGGTTGATTAGGATTGTGCGTTCGTCATCGGTTTTGCCAATGGTGTAAATGAGCGTTTGCCCACCCTGAACAAACATCAGGAAGACGAGTATTGCCCCGAGTAATGAAACAATAATCCACCAATACTGCTGCAAGGTTATATATGAGAATGCTTCGAACATGGTTTCAGGTTTTATAAGTTAGTATTTGCGGTTAAAGTTTCGGGTGTGGTTGTATCTTCGCCAGGCCCTTTTTTGATCTGTACTGTCATGATTTTAATTTCGGCAATCAGCAAGGCAGTAAAAATAACAAAGAACATCCAGAAAGTGATTTGCACCGATGCTGGTTGCAATTGCGACACGGCAGCAATGGAAGGCAGTATATCCTGTATAACCCATGGCTGTCGGCCAACTTCAGCAACAACCCAACCTAATTCGACAGCTATGTAAGCCAATGGGATGGTCCATAAAGCAGTATAGAGAATCCACTTGTTTTTCGCAATTTTATCCTTTAAGGTCAGTACTAAAACAACGAAAAACAGTAGCATAAAATGAAACCCAAGGCCCACCATTATACGGAAAGAGTAAAAAGTAGTGGGTACATGAGGCACCAGTTCGTGTACATCGCGACCAGCATAATAACCATACCCAAAGTATTTGTAGTTTTCCTCGAATGTTGCGAGAGCTGTGGCTGCAAGACTATCATTGCCCGCTTTTCTGGCATTTTTATAATCGGCAAGGGAGGTAATGGCAAGTTTTCCAATCTCACTTTTTTGTTTATAGGATAAAATATTGCGTTCCGGATTTCCGTGAACCAAATCCTGGATTCCAGGCACATACGCATTTGGGTCGAGGAATGCCATGTACGATAGCATATTAGGTATCTCGATCATAAAGCGGAAATCTTGCTTTTTGTGGTCTGCTTGCGCAGCATTTTCTTTCAGAATACCAATAGCAACCAAGGGCGCATTCTGTTGGCCGATATAGAGGTTTTCCATTGCGGCAAATTTCATAGGCTGAAACTGAGCCATGTTCCGAGCAGAACCATCGCCTGTTAAAACAATAAATGCAGATGTGATCAACCCGAAAACACTTGCCACAATCATGCTGCGTTTTGCAAAAAGGTGTTCCCTGTTTTTGAGCAAATACCAGGCACTTACACCCATAACGAATACTGAAGCAAGCACATACCCCGATGAAATGGTATGCAGGAATTTATTGATTGCCACAGGCGAAAACAATACTTCCCAGAAATCCACCATTTCGTTGCGGGCAGTGTCAGGGTTAAATTTCATCCCAACCGGATTCTGCATCCATGCATTGGCAACCAAAATCCATAGAGCCGAAAGGTTTGATCCAATAGCCACCAGCCAGGTGGAAAGCAAATGGAATTTCTTGCTAACCTTATTCCAGCCAAAAAACATAACGGCTATAAACGTGCTTTCGAGGAAAAAAGCCATGATGCCTTCAATAGCCAACGGGGCACCGAAAATATCGCCAACAAACCAGGAATAGTTGGACCAATTGGTGCCGAATTCAAATTCGAGGATAATCCCGGTAGCCACACCAATGGCGAAATTGATACCAAAAATCGTCATCCAAAATTTGGTGATGCGTTTCCATTCCGGATTTCCGGTACGAACATACAGGGTTTCCATAAATGCTACAATGAAGGAAAGCCCAAGGGTAAGCGGCACAAAAAGCCAATGGTACATGGCTGTGAGCGCAAATTGTGCCCGCGACCAGTTTACAAGCGAGAAATCTATGTTTTCCATATTTTGTTTTTTAGGGAATTTGTTGGTTGTTAAGTTTGTTTGTTCAAGGGCTCAAGGGTTCAAAGGTTCAATGCTTCGCGTTCAAGGTTCAAGGGTTCAATGCTTCGCGTTTAAGGTTCGATGCTTCGCGTTCAAGGTTCGATGCTTCGCGTTCAAGGGTTCAATGCTTCGCGTTCAAATGTTCAATTGTTCGAATGTTCTATTGTTCAATTATTCTATTGTTATTTTCAAAAAAAACATTCGCATTGAAACACATAAACCTTTATTTCGTCAATTGTTCAATTACATGATCGCTTCTTTCCTGATCCGTATCAAAGTTGGTTTTCAAGTAGTTGGGGAAAAAGAACAGTTTCAATATCAAGAACATTACTACAAGCTTGATGAGAATGATTGCCCACAACTTTTTCCCCAAGGTCATACTTCTGAACCCTTGCCAATAAAATTGGTATATGTTTCTGATAATTTGCATTCAACTAAACGTTTAAATCTTGAGTTCGTAAAATTACTTTAACTATTGATTTGGATTACAATTCAGGACATTTTCAGACACTTCAGGCACTCCAAGTACTTTAGGCACTTTAGGCACTTTAGGCACTTTAGGCACTCCAAGTACTTTAGCCACTCCCCTAATGGCTACACTGATGCCCACCACCTTCGCCATGATGCGATTCATGTTGATGGCAACTCTCTCCGCTATCGGAGATCAAACCTGAAATAAAATTTTTCACCACTTCTTGGGCATCGCCTGAGCAGCCTCTTATTACTTCGATTCCAGAGTTAGCCAATACATTTATTGCACCTCCACCAATTCCGCCAGCAAGCATGATCGTTACGCCATCAGCGGCCAACACACCGGCTATATTCGACTTACAGCCGCATCCTTGAACAGATGGCATTATGTTGATTTTGGTTATCTGGTTTTCTTCGGATACGGTGAATACACTGTAAAACTCACAATGGCCAAAATGACCATCAACCTGATTAGTACTTGTTACCGGAACTGCTATTTTCATCTTAATTTCTATTTTTATTGCTTGTTACTATTTTCTTTTTACTGTTTACTATTTCCCAATTTCTATTTCCCAATTCCCAATAAAGGTGCATGGTTGAATTTCCTGTCTTTAACAACAAGGGTCGTAAAATCCATGGAAAGGTTACGGTTCAGCAAAATGTCGTGCCCCATGCAGATCCCGACGACCAAGGTCAAATCAACTTTTTCGGCATTAAGCTGCTCGGCCTGCCCCAGTGGGTTGCACGAAACTTTATGGATACAGCTTGCCGCGTTCACCTCGCTTTGTTTCAACCCGCCAACACTGCACGAAACGGCCGAAACATCAAACCATTCGTTGGTTAAAAGCGTTTCGATGGCTTTTGCCTGCTGCTCCATGCCGTAGCAATAGGCTATCCCAATTTTTTGATAATCCATCCGCTTGGCAAACTCAATTATTTCCTCAATCCGCGAAAGCGTTCCAGCCTTTCCCGAATCCACAAGTTCCGCTGCTGCTTTAATAATTTCGCTGTGCGAAGCATCCTTGTATTGTTCAATAATTTCAGATTTCACGAAACCCTCTCGGTTGCAGGAAGTTTGTTGCTTGCGGCATACTTTGTCCCCGCATGTGGTACAATTCATTTTATACTATTTAAGTTTACCAATTCTTTGTTTCCGAAGGAATCGCAACCCTTGCATTTGATATGGTTTTCAATGCCTTCGATTAGCTTGAAGCACTTATTGCACTTAAACCATTGCTTTTCGAATTCAATGTTCCCACCTTCAATTTCAATAGCCATACACTCAACAAAAGCTTTTGCGATTTTTTTCAATGCCCTGTTATAAATCCTTGTAAACGTGGGTCTTGAAACTCCCATTTTTTCAGCAGCAATATCCTGTGGCAGGTTTTGATAGTTTACCAGGTTGATGCTTTCATATTCATCAAATTGCAACTTCACAACTTCAAGCTCGCACAACGGCATTCCAAATGGCTTAAAGCCAGCCATTTTTGGTGGGTCGAGTATTTTACGATTTCTGACTGGCCTTGGCATGAGTTAATCCTTGCCTTAATAATCAGCAAATGTAATGAACCTACGTTCATTATTCAAATGAGTGTATTGCAATTTTAAAATGTTTTTTTCCTGATAAGGACCTCAAATCCTGTTTCCCTAAATACAAGCAGCGTATTTGTGGATTCAACTTCATTCTTACTTATTTTTTCGTTACCGCTGGTTTTATAGGATTTGATTGTCTAAACGATATTATAAACCTAAAATAATACTAACATGAAAACTCTAAAAAGAAATTTACTTTTGGCCATATTGTTGACCGGAGGAGTATTTGCATTTTCGGAATGTACGAAAGAAACAGAAATTGATGGTGTCCAAACCCAATCGGATACAAAATCGCTTAACGCGAACGGGCAAACAGGAAGCAATTCCACTGATGCCACAACAACCCAAAGCACAGCAGCGGGTTATCTATCCGATTGTATTGCTTCTTTTGTTATCGAACCACTGAGCGTTACCGAAACAGAAGCGTTGGTAACTATGCGCGAAGAGGAATTGCTTGCCCATGATGTTTATGTACAGCTTTACTCCCTTAATAAAATGCCCATTTTCGACAATATTTCCAAATCCGAAACCCAACATTCGGAAGCTGTAAAAAACTTGTTGATCAAATATAACATTGCCGATCCTGCCGATAACCATATTGCTGGCACTTTCGTAAATGCCAATTTACAAGCACTTTACACAAGCCTTGTGGCACAGGGAATTACCTCCTTGAATTCGGCACTTTCGGTAGGGGCTACTATTGAAGACCTCGACATAAACGATCTTCGCAACCATATTGATCGCGACGTTGACAACGAGGATATTTTGTTTGTTTTTGGAAACCTCGAAAAAGGATCCCGCAATCATTTGCGTTCATTTTATAAATTGCTTACAGCACGAGGTGGCACCTACAATCCCCAGTTTATTTCGGTGGAATATTTTAACCAAATTATTTCCTCCCCACACGAAACCGGTCCAGCTGGTTGCTCAAAATAGTAAAACCATTTTCTTGAAAAGCGTTTGTCCCAGGAGATAAACGCTTTTTTGTATTTTATCACTGTACAATTCAGAATATCAATCATATAATTATATTTTCGATAAAACTATTCAATTTAAAGGCGAGCATTGTTGCCCATATTTATAATGAACGTACTTAGCTTTCCGCATTTCTTCAACTCCTTTTTGTTAAGTGAATTTGAAACAAAAAGCCGGATCACTCTTCAGCAATCCGGCTTTTAATCAATTTAATTATTGGATTTATTTTTTGCTGAAATCCATTTCCGATAAGCGTTTGTAGTTGTTGTAACGCCATTTTGCATTGTCCATCGCTGCTTCGAATAATTCAACCGCTTCGTTAGGGAAGGATTTCATAAGCGAAGTATAGCGCATTTCCGATTTCAGGAAATCCTGGAACAAACTGAAGTCAGGTTCTTTGCTATCGAGTTGGAATGGGTTTTTACCTTCGGCTTCCAAAAGAGGATTGTAACGGTAATTTGTCCAATAACCAGCTTTTACAGCGTCATCCTGTTGTTGCTGAGCTTTTTCCATACCTGCATGTAAACCGTGGTTTATACAGGTTGAATAAGCGATGATAAGTGATGGCCCTGGATACGCCTCAGCTTCGCGGAGTGCTTTCAGGTATTGGGTCTGGTTTGATCCCATGGCAACCTGTGCCACATACACATAACCGTAACTCATTGCCATCATGCCAAGATCTTTTTTACGGACTTTTTTGCCTGATGCGGCAAATTTAGCAACAGCTCCAACCGGAGTTGATTTGGATGCTTGTCCACCAGTGTTTGAATAAACTTCGGTATCAACAACTAGCACATTTACATCTTCGCCCGATGCAAGTACATGATCCAAACCGCCATAGCCTATATCATAAGCCCAGCCGTCGCCACCAAACATCCAAACTGATTTCTTGATAAAATACTGTTTCAATGCGAACAATTCTTTGGCAACGTCAGTTTTATCCGCTTCAAGCAAAGGAAGCACCTTAGCTGAAGCTTCTTTTGATGCAAGAGCATTGTCCTTGCCAGCCAGCCAAAGTTTGCAAGCTTCTTTTAACTCGGCACTATAATCACCATCGAGGATTATTTGCATTCTTTCAGCAATCCGGCTGCGAAGCTTGTCAACCCCCATTGCCATACCGAAACCGTATTCTGCATTATCTTCGAACAATGAGTTAGCCCATGATGGACCACATCCATTCGCATTGGTTGTGTAAGGTGTTGATGGAGCTGATCCGCCGTAAATTGATGAACAACCTGTTGCATTTGCAACCATCATCCGTTCGCCAAACAATTGGGTAATCAATTTAATATAAGGTGTTTCGCCACAACCTGCACAAGCTCCCGAGAATTCGAACAAAGGTTGTGCAAACTGACTGTTTTTAACATTCTGTTCTTTTGGTGCAAGCGTATCCTTGTAGGTAACATTAGCTGCATGATAATCCCAAAGTTCCGACTGGTTCAACTGGCTATCCAATGGTTTCATTACCAATGCTTTGTTTTTTGCAGGACATACATCGGCGCAGTTTCCGCAACCTGTGCAATCGAGCGGGCTGATCTGGATACGGAACTGTAACCCATCGAAAGTTTTTGGAATAGCTTTTAATGTTGCTGTACCTTCAGGCAAACCTTTTAATTCGTCTTCGTTGAGGAGGAATGGGCGGATAACAGCGTGAGGGCAAACAAATGCACACTGGTTACACTGAATACAATTATCCGAAATCCACTCGGGAACATTAACAGCGATACCACGTTTTTCGTAAGCAGCGGTTCCTTGTGGGAAAGTACCGTCTTCGCGGCCTAAGAAAGCACTTACAGGCAAATCATCGCCTCTCATGCTGTTTACTGGCTCAACTAAATTTTTGATAAAATCAGGAATATTGCGGGTGTCGTTTACAGGGGCAACCACAATTGATTTCCATTCGGCAGGAATACTAACTTCAGTAACGGCGGCGCCCCTATCAATAGCTTCGATATTCATGCTAACGATGGCTTCGCCTTTACGCCCAAAAGTTTTCTTAACAGCCTTCTTCATTTCGGTGAGGGCCAATTCGTAAGGGATTACGCCCGAAATTTTGAAAAACGCAGCCTGAAGGATTGTATTTGTACGGTTTCCAAGACCAATTTCCTCAGCAATTGCAGTCGCATTGATGGTGAAGAACTTGATTTCGTTTTCGGCCATATACTTTTTCATGTTGTCGGGAAGGCGGTTACGGCTTTCGTCTGCATCCCAAATGCTGTTCAACAGGAATGTGCCACCTTTTTTAAGCCCTTTTAACAAATCATATTTTGTAAGGTATGCCGGAACATGGCAGGCAACAAAATCTGGAGTGTTAACCAAATAAGGCGAACGGATTGGGTGATCGCCAAAACGGAGGTGGGAGGTAGTGATACCGCCCGATTTTTTGGAGTCGTAAGCAAAATATGCCTGAGCATATTTGTCGGTGTTTTCACCAATAATTTTGATTGAGTTCTTATTTGCACCAACTGTCCCATCCGAACCAAGGCCATAGAACTTAGCCTGGAAAGTACCACTATCCGAAAGATCAATTTCAGGTAAAACCGGAAGCGAAGTAAATGAAACATCATCCACAATACCAACAGTAAAATGGTTTTTAGGCTCGTTCATTTTCAGGTTGTTGAACACTGAAATCATCATAGCCGGGGTGGTATCTTTTGAGCTTAAGCCATACCGCCCGCCAATAATCAACGGTTTGTTTGCTTTATCGTAGAAAATATCGCGGATATCGAGGTAAAGCGGATCGCCGGTAGCTCCTGGCTCTTTGGTACGGTCGAGTACACAGATACGTTTAACGGTTTCAGGCAGTACGTTGAAGAAATATTTTGGTGAGAAAGGACGGTATAAATGAACGCTTATCAAACCAAGTTTTTCGCCTTTTGAATTCAGATAATCAATTACCTCTTTTAATGTATCGGTAATTGAACCCATGGCAATCACGATGTTTTCGGCATCTTTTGCACCATAAAAGGTGAAAGGATGGTACTCGCGGCCAGTAGATTTGCTGATTTGTTGCATATATTCTTCAACAATATCTGGAACTGCATCGTAAAACAGGTTGGCAGCTTCGCGGCTTTGGAAATAGATATCCGGGTTTTGGGCAGTGCCACGGGTTACTGGATGCTCGGGGTTGAGGGCACGGTCGCGGAATTCTTTCAGCGAATCGTAATCCAACAGTTTTGCAAGATCTTCGTTTACAGGATATTCAACCTTTTGAATCTCATGCGAAGTACGGAAACCATCAAAAAAGTGCATAAAAGGAACCCTCGAACGGATTGATGCAAGATGGGCAATACCTGCAATGTCCATAATTTCCTGAACGCTTCCGGTTGCAAGCATAGCAAAACCGGTTTGGCGGGTCGAATAAATATCGCTATGATCGCCAAAAATCGAAAGTGCCTGTGCAGCAAGGCTACGGGCAGAAACATGGAAAACCGCTGGCAACAATTCTCCAGCCATTTTGTACATGTTGGGAATCATAAGGAGCAAGCCTTGGGATGCGGTGTAAGTTGTTGTTAGCGCCCCGGCTTGCAACGAACCATGAACGGCTCCCGCAGCACCACCTTCGCTTTGCATTTCTACAACCCGAACAGTTTCGCCAAAAATGTTTTTGCGGCCATAAGCTGCCCATTCGTCAACATATTCGGCCATGGTTGACGAAGGTGTAATTGGGTAAATTGCAGCCACTTCACTAAACATATATGCAATATGCGCAGCAGCATAGTTGCCATCGCAGGTTACATATTTCTTCTTTTCGCTCATATAGTTTGAATATTAAATTGTTTACTTAGTGTACTATTTGGCACTTTCCGTAAAAAGCGGTGCAAAATTACTTCTTTATAAGGAATAGCATATTAATAATTACAAAAAATACAGCAGACGAAGCTAATTTAAAATGATTATTGATTATAAGTAATAATATTATCAGTTTGTTACGCATTTTTAGCCTCGAAAGTAGTGCAAAAAAATCCACTGCCTGCCAACAACCTTTGCTGTTTTAAACGACTGCCACTATTTTTTTTCCTTTAACCAGAAGAAAACATTTTAGGAAGAGAAGCCGGAAAAAGAAAAATTGCTCCCCCGGACATAAATGATTTGAACGGGGTAAAACCTTAGATACAATTCGCAGGGAGGCTTGTAGTCAAAGGCTTACAGTTTCATTCTGAAAGATTTTAACCGTGCCATTTACCTGTGGTTAGCCCCATCCAACGGAATCAAAATTAAATTTTCTTAAAATTATAAGGCAACTAATTACTTGTAGCTGAAAAATTATTAATTTTCCGCTTTCAAACAGCGCATCATAATTTACTAAACTTTATAAACACTTTGGAGGAAAAACCATGATCAACCTCACCACCAATTACATGGGGATAGAACTTAAAAACCCCATTATTGCAGGAGCATGTAGCTTATCGTCAGATATTAACATGCTTAAAAAATTAGAAGCAGCCGGAGCAGCGGCTGTTGTATTCAAAACTTTGTTTGAAGAGCAGATAGACCTCGAAAGTGCCCATTTCGACGACCAGTTGGAAGTTATGGGTGGGTTACATGCCGAAATGACCAGTCTGTATCCTAAACTGCAACATGCCGGCCCCGAAGAACATTTGGTGAATTTGCGCAAGGCAAAGGAAACACTTAACATCCCGGTAATTGCCAGCCTTAATTGCCTTTACGACAATACTTGGCTCGAATATGCCCGCCTGATTGAAAAAACAGGTGTGGATGGTATTGAGTTGAATTTCTATTTTGTACCTGGCGATTTTGACGTTGATGGACGGTCAATTGAAGAATCACACCTCGATCTGGTAAAAGCCATCAAATCAAAACTTACTATCCCGGTAAGCGTTAAACTTAGCTCTTTCTATTCAAACCCTTTAAACTTTATTTCCCGTTTGGATAAAACCGGCGTTGGTGGGGTTGTGGTTTTCAACCGTATGTTTGAACCAGAAATAAATACACAGGACGCAAAACACGTTGCGCCTTTTTACCTAAGCCACGAAGGCGACTATAGGCTTACGCTCAGGTACGCGGGCTTATTGTTCGGTAGGATAAATGCACAGGTTTGTGCAAATACGGGAATTTATCAGGGAAATGATGTGATAAAAATGCTTTTGGCCGGAGCCGATTGCGTGCAAGTAGTTAGTACACTTTACAAGCATAAACCCGAACATATTTCGACTATGCTTGCTGATATGGAAACTTGGATGGAATCGAAAAAATATACTTCAATAGCTGATTTTAAAGGAAAACTCTCGAAGAAATCGCTGAAAGATCCTTTTGTTTACAAACGCGGTCAATACATTGATCTGCTGCTCGGCTCCGACCAGTTGCTTAAATAACTCTAAAAAACATTACTTTAATGAAACCCTGTGCTGTTAAAGCCGGGGTTTTTTATTATGGTTTCAGATTCACAAGCAGAGTATGGATTTCTGGATGGAAAAAAAACACTATTGCTTTATAAAACATAACTGGGCATAAAAAAACCGGCTGATGCCGGTTTTATAATATCTATCAAGATTTTATTTTTGCTGTAATTTCTCTAGAATATTTGTTGCCTCCTGGCGATGAAAATTGTCGGGGTTGGATGCTACAACAACAAACTGGTCAATTGCTTTTTCTTTTTGGTTGTTCTTGAGGTAGCAAAGCCCCAAGTACCATTGGGCATGTTCGATATAAAGGTTGTCGTTTTGGGTAATTATGGTGTTGAAAGCTTTAATTGAGTTGTTGTAGTTTTTGGTTTCGATGTTTGCAATGCCATAATAAAACCAAACTGCAATATTGGAATTGTCTTTTTCCAGGATTTTTTTAAACAAACCGGAAGCGGAAACAAAGTCCTTTTGTTGGAATTTAATAACGGCTTCCACAATGTTTTCATCGCCACGTGTTTGGTCTATTATATTCTCGGAAGAATAATACTGCGAGAACAAGGAGTCGTTAGAAACGTTATGTCTGTTTTGAAAATAGAGGGTGGTGCTCAAAGCGAAAACCACAACCACTGAAGCCGCTGCGTACCACAGTTTTTTGATTTTCAACCGTTTAACAGGGGTTTCGTTTTTACTGGCATTTATAAGCTGTTTCCTTAGTTCCAAAATATCGTCCCTTAAAAGAGCTGCATCAATGCTTTGTGAAAGCTTAAGCTCTTCGGCAAGGTCGGCATTCGATTTTAATTCTTTAATAAAAGCGGTTCTTTCAGTAGGTGCCATTTCATCAGCAAGAAACTGCTCAATACTGGCGGAGTGTTTAAAGTTGGTTGTCATTTTTTATAAATTTTCTGCTACGTGGGTCATTGGCAATTCGCTTCTTCAGTTCTTCCTTGCACATGTACTTACGGGTTTTTGCATAATTTTCGGTTTTAAAACCCATAGTAACAGCTATTTCGCGCAAAGGTATTTTTTTAACAAACATTTTCAATATCTTCTGGCAATCTTCGGGCAGGGATAGAAAATGGATCTGTATTAGCCTGTGCAATTCGGTTTCTTCATAACCCGATTCCTGGAGCATATCTGTAGGCAAATCAATATAGCCTTCAATATCAGTGAGCCTGTCGAAAATCGCCTTTCGTTTGGCAAGCTTTTGAAGCCAAAGGTTTCGGCAAACCGAATACATGTATGTTTTGAATGAACAAGTCAGTTTTAGCTGGCCAACAATTATCAAATTGTAAATTATGATGACCCCATCCTGAAAAACATCCTCCGCATCTTCGGCTGAGCCACTATTTTGGGTTACAAGAAACTTGATTAGTGGAAAGTAATCTTTGTAAATGTAATTAATTACAAAATCACTTCTCAATCTTACCCCTTCCAATATAGCTTCATCTGATAAATGAATCATTGCACGTTATATTATCCAGATTTTTGAAAAAGGTAATACCATTTTGAGTCTTATTTTAATATTTTTTTCATAAAAGCATACATCTACCAGTAAATCAATGGTTTAGGTTTGGCAAAAAAAGCTAACTATTATTTTTTCAGGGAGACTTGACGTAAATTTATTCGTTTAGAATCAAATCATCTGCAAATATCACATAAATTTGCAGATTCCTTGAAATAAATTTGTTAAAAGGTATTACCTTTTCGGAAAAAATGGATAAAGCAAGGTATGGGTATCCGAACATTGCTCATTCATTTTACTAAAACCAAATCAAAAACAACTTTCGATTCCTGAATTTGCCTGCTTTCGATTTATTTAATCCCTGCCTAAAAACCGTTCACCATGAAAAAAACTTTAAATCTTGTTGCTGTACTACTCATTACGCTACTCTCTCTCCATACTCTTACTGCTGGCACTATCGGCGGCAAAGTACTGTATCAAGGCGATAGTACCCGACCAATTGGCAATGTTACTGTTGCTTTGAAGAACCTTGGAACTAACGCAATCCAAACATTTACCACAACCGGAAATGGCATTTACCAGTTTTCGAATGTTGTAAATGGAAACTACAAATTAACCGGCACAACTGCCAATGTAAGTGGCGGGGTAACTTATTATGATGCGGTAATGGTATTCCTTAATATTATTGGGGTTTATCAATTCAGTCCTATGGAGTTTTTAGGTTCCGATGTTAATGGAAGTGGCACAATTACTTGGTCGGATTACAACCTGATAATTTCTCATTTATTGTGGGGCACCCCATTCCCAGTTGGGCCTTGGAGGTTTGAATCGCCAACATTTACGATTTCGAATTTCAAAGATGGCGTACCTCATGGTTTGGGCGGAACATGTTCAGGAGATGTTGGCGGCACATTTGTACCTCAATATAACAATACACCAGCTTTGCCTGTTGCTCAAACCGGAACCATTAATGTTGGCTGTGGCGAACCTTTCACCACCCAAATAATCACAAATAAACAACTTTCGATTACAGGTGCTGGGATTGTAATCACTTATCCTTCCGAGTTATTGAATATCGAATCTGTTGATTTTAAAGGCACTGATTATCAGTACAGTATTGATGGGAACAAGATAAACATAGTTTGGGGCAATCCAAAAACAGCGGCTATAAATTTTGCTTCGGGCGAAACTTTTGTTACTTTACACGGAACTACCACTGGAGCTTTTAAAGCTGGCATGGCTGCAAACTTTGGCCTCGATGGCAATACCAACTTAATTGATGCCTCGAACCAAGAAGTTAAAAATTTAAGTTTTGCCACACCGCTTATCCAAGCCAGCAATGCAACGCTTAAACTGAGCAATTTCCCAAATCCGTTTACAGCTTCAACCAAACTATCTGTTTTTAATACCGCGGATGGCGTAGCCAAAGTTGAAATATTCAGTGCGACAGGACAATTGGTAAAAACAATTGCCATTGGCGATTTAAGTGCCGGTTACCACGAAATAGATTTGGATGCATCGCAGTTGGCTCCTGGATATTATGTTTGCAGGTTGCACCTACAAAATACCGTTGGCGAAACAACCAAGGCCATACGCCTTGTAAAAAGCGAATAACAAAAAAACAAACCGGCGATTTTTTGAAAATTGATTCGGTTTGATGTAAAATCACCAGTAATTTGTTGATAGGGCTGGTTGCCTTAAAGACAAAATACTGGTGATTTTTTTTATTGCAAAATATTTTCGCCAATCGCTAAGATGCCACAAAGGCACACTGTCTCAAAAGTTCACAAAGTAAAGTAAATCAAGATTGTTGCCAGATATAAAATTGGAGGGCTTTAATTCCATCCTAAACTTTGGCGAGGCGTTTTTTAGCTAAAACTTTTCGGAGCCTACTTTAGGCTTTGGGGTATTCCACTTTTTTAAACCTGATGCGTTTTATTCGCTTTTGGCAACGTTCACAATGCGTATTGATTCTACTGATTTTAAAGCACGATCGGAGAAAAAATCGGGGGCAGGATAAACCATAAATGCTCCGCCATCGCCATCCTTATCAACTTCAGTAACAAGGAATTCGGATTGGTCGTTCCTATTCATTACTTCGCTTAAGCTAAATGTGGCATGGTATCCGTCTTTTCCTGCAATAACAAACATTCCGGTTTTTAAGCTATTTTCATCAGGAAGTATATATTTTGACAATAATTCCTTGAGCAAAATTCCATTAAACGGGGTTGTTCCGTGGATGCCTCGTCCGCGGCCATAAAAAACTGCCGGGTAAGTCAGCTTTTGTAAACCAACTGGCAGGATTTTTATTTCAGCCAATTGTTTTGAATCTTGGGAAATGGAAAAACCCTCGCTAAACATGGGGCTCATTCCTTTGACAATCATATATTTGCCCGAATACGATTTCACAGTAATGCGGGTTGGGTTGCTAATGTTGCGGTGGGTTAGCAAATCGGCTGCCACAACAAGCCTCGAATCTGTTGGCAAAGGCCATAAATCCTTGGTTTTTGAAGGGACAATACGTGCAACCTGTGTGGCAACAAGTATTTCGTGGCGGTGGATTGGGTAATAAATTTCGCCCCAACTGAAAACCACTTTTTCACCTTTAGCATTCTCAACTTCCACATATAGATCTATGATTGGTGGGAATTCGGCTTCGTTTTTCTTTTTCAGCACTGCAAGGTTAAGTATATCGTACAGCGAATATCCATCATATCGGTAAGCACCAACAAATTTATCTTTCCCATCCTGCAAAAGGGTTTCCTTAACTATTACCGAACGTAAAGGCAAAGTTTCAAGGCTAATTTTTCCGGGATTAGCTATTTCGCCAAGCAGTTCAATGCTTGTAGTTTTAAGTTTGATGGTTTCGGCATCATCGTAAAAATCGTTGGTTTGGGCTTTTAAACCTTGAAAACATAACAGGGCTGAAGCTAAGGCAAGCAGGAATAGGTTTTTCATTTTATTGGGATTTAAAAATTAATGGTAAATTCAGCGGTAATAAAGCGGCCTGGGCAAACAGCATACTTGCTATCGTAAAACTTAACATCCAACAGGTTTTGAACATTCAACGAGATTTTATAATGCCCTTTTATCATTTTCCACAATTTTAGGTCTATGGTTGTATAGGCTGGATATTTGTCTGACAACAGGATTTCGTCCCAAGTATTTTGGTCGTTGATATACATGGCACCGTTGTAACGAACCAACAAACTTGTATTCACGACAGGGTTGTTATAATTTGCACCGGCAGTAAATATATGTTCAGGCACATCGGCAAGGAATTTTCCCGACAGGTCGATTGTATCATTTCCAGCAATTTTATTATACTCGATAATTGCAGAATGTGTGTAGGCGTAATTTGCGAAAAATGAGAGCGATGCAGTGAAATCGTATCTGATTTCGGCTTCGAAGCCATACATTTCAACATCGCTGATATTGGCGCGGATAAAAATAGGCCTTTCACCAAAACCCATATCAATGGTTTCGCCATTGCTCACATAATACTGGAAATCAGTTCCCCGCGAGTAATATATTGAAGTTGCAAAAGTTGATTTAGCGGTAGGTTTAAGGTCGATACCAGTTTCATAATTGTTGAGGTATTCGGGTTTAACAGTAGGGTTTGCCAGTTTAAACCCACCTTTAATCCTGCCAGATCGGCAAAGGTCGTCGAGTACCGAAGGCCTGAAACCACGCGAATACATGGCATATAAACGTGTGCTTTCGTTCCATTTGTATTGAGCCGAAAAGCGCGGGCTAACGGCGTTCCAGGTTTGGGTTGGCATGTTTGGAGCCTGATAATCAAACATAAATTCTGTTTCCATCGAAGGTGTTTCTATATAAAACGAACCATCGTAAAAAGTTGCCAAATCGAAACGGATTCCGGCAATGAGCCTGATTTTTTCGTTAAATAACCTAACTTCATCTTGAGCAAACAATGCATAGGTGTTCATTTTTCCCTTGTTATACACAATATCGGTTGACGTGAAGTATTTATCATAAGCATCAACGCTTCCGTTTTTAAAATCAAAACCTGCCGTAAGCACTTGATTATGGAGTATGTCGGTTGAAACAGACGAAGATAAACCAAGGTCGCGCCGTGTTGACAAAACATCATACCAGGTATAGTCGTCTTTCAGATATTCGTTAACTTTTTTATAGTTCTCGGTAAGACCAAAAAGGGAGGAGTTTATTTTAAAATTCTTTAAATTGCTACGATAGTTAAGTATCAATCCATACGAATCGTGGTCGGTAGTATTCCCTTCGGGTTGATAGACTTTTTCACCGGTTCCGCGCCTATCGTTATAATAATTCACTGTGGCTTCCAAAATATGCTTATCCGAGATCGAAAAACCAGTTTTAAAATTGAATCCGGCTTCCTGCATATTGGATTTTACGATATATGGATTTGCTTTTACATCAGCTTCCGATTGGGTAATATAGCCATCGCTCTTTTTGGCCGAGAGGTTTGCCTGCCAAAACCAAGTATTAGCTGGCTGTTTCAGGTTAATTTTACCACCTGCATTAAAACGGCCGCCTATTGTATTAAAGGTGCCATATTCGAGCGAGGCGTTTACAAAAAGCTTTTTGTCGGGGGTTTTTGTTATGAAATTTATAATCCCACCCATTGCATTTCCACCATATACTGCTGATCCTGCACCCTTTGTAATTTCCGCCTTTTGCACTGTACTTATATCAATCATATTCCAATCAACGGTTCCACCATCCGATTTATTGATCGGTACCCCGTCAATCAGCACCAATACGCGGCCTTGTTCCTTCCCACTCATACCACGCATGGTTACAATCCCTTTGGTGCTGAAAATCCCAAAAGGCCGGCTGTAATTGATACCTGGAGCATATTTCAGGACTTCGTCAATATTTTGCATAGGTACACTGTTCAGCATTTTCGGTGAAATCAAATTGACCCTTACCGGAGTATTTAACATGCGGTTATCGGTACGTGTGGCGGTAATTACAAATTCATCCATGTTAATGGCGGTTGGCGAAAGAGTAAAGACCGGCAATTTATTTTCGCCAGGTTTGAGACTGGCTTTATATACAAATTTCTCGAAACCAATAAAACTAACCGAAATTGAAACCGAATCGGATGCTAATCCTGAAAGCTGAAAATTTCCATTCAAATCGGAAATTGTTCCTTTATCCAAAACGGAAATAGTAGCGTTAGAAATAGGTTTACCATCAAAGGCACTAATTACCTCACCATTGATGGATGATTGCGCCATAATCCTAAACGGAAAAGCCAAAACAATTCCACCTAATACAATAATCAGAAATGAGAGCTTTTTCATGAATCAAGTGAAGTAATTAGATTTTGGCAATCAGATATATACATACAAAATTGGTTTCAATAAGTGAGCTGGGTAAGTTTTGACTTGCTTCTGTTTTCAGTAATTATTTCTGGACTTTTATCGAAATCTGGATAGAACCGTCATCCTTCTGGTCGGCATGAACCACTTTAACCAAACCATATTTGCCTTCCTGTGTTTTGAAGGGCACCACTTTGCCTGTATAACCATATTTGCAATTACCACTAACCTTGTCCGATTTGTAAGCACTTACGAGCAGGCTATCGTTCTCAGCAGCATCAAACTGTTCAGGTGTAATCAGGTTGTTGTCGCTGGTTTGATAATCGTATAGGGTAGTGTTCTTAACCGGCCAAGTGGCAATTTGTGGGAAATACCCTGTGGCAGCAGTATAACCGGGACATGTAAATGTAGGCGATGGCAAACCTGAAGTAATGTAGTAATATGCCATAATGTCAATTTCTGATTCATGCCCAATTACCAAAGTTTCACTGAAAGTATTACCTGTATTAACATCAAGATAGTGTCCATATAAATCCCCATTTTGGAAACTGAGTTTGATATTCTCAAAATAATTTATTGGGCCATAAGCTGTTCCCGTTCCTTTATAGAAGGTGAGAGTGCTCATGGCAGTGTCGCGGTCAGAATTCATAACCATAATCTGCCATTGCTCTACTGTAGAAGTATCTTTTGAAAACAGGAAATCGGCATCATACCCTTCGTTTCCCACATAAATTCCGCGATCCCATTGGGTTACCGTATCTGTTGGGGTAATCCTATCTATCCGGATATAAGTAAGTGGAACACCGGCACCCGATGCCAAAACCCCGATTTTAATACTACCACCAACCGGTATATACTCTCCATTTTTAGAATATGAAGCTCCCGTTTTTAATATTAAGGAGGATTGTTTAATCGGTTCATCCTTGGTGCATGAAAAGAATGCAATACTTAATAAAAGCATTGAAAGCATAAAAGACCACAATCCTTGTGGGAAGAATTGTGGTCTTTCGTTTGTTAACCGGTTAAGAATTAACATCTTATTTCTGAATTTTTACATCAATTTGAAGGGTTCCGGTTTCGGTGCCATCAACGGCGGTTACTTTGTACAAGCCATATTTTCCGGTATGTAGTTTAAATGCAAACACATCACCAACAGTAAGCAGATTAGCTTTTTTATATGCTTTGGCCGATCCATAAGCCTGTAATATTACAGCATCGTTCGTAACTGCATCAAATTGGGCGGCAGTTAATGTAGTTTTTACAAAGAAGGTAACATTCTTTATAGTGTAAAAATCAGGAGCTGTTGTTCCAGTAAAAATGCCGGTTATATTTGAGCCCGGTGCAGCCAAAGTCATCTTGTTAACATGTGAAGCCGTGTTTTCATAAAAGCAGAACATATTGATATCGGCCTGGTGGTTAAACGCATCAGCCTGAAAATACATAGTCGAAACCCCGCCCGTTAACGAAAGGAAACTTTTTTCGGTTGTATTGTTCTGAGCACCAAACTTAATAGAATTAACAGAAGTTATTTCGCCAAAACTTCCTGTAATTGTTATTGAATCCGATTTTGTGTTCCCGGCAATGTCGGTAGTTACAAATTTCCAGACTTCTTTATCGAGCACTGACTTTACCGAATAAAAATCAAAAGTAAAGCTAGCTGTGTTGATTGTTGAATCAACTAATTGGTTACCATTGGCATATACCTGAAATTTTACCAGATTATCGATTCCATTTGATTTGGCAATAATCCCAAAGTTGAGAGTGTCGGCATAATTGGCCGTTGTATTTGCCGAGATATAACCTGCTTCTTGCTTGTATGTAATTGTAGGGAGAACAATTGGATCTTCTTCTTTTGAGCATCCCGTGAGGAAAAGCGAAGTGGAAACAAGGAAAAGGCAAATGATTGCAAAAAGATTTTTCATTGGTTTGGTTTTTGGTTGATTAATAAAATACTTTCGTTTGGAATGGTTGTTCATATCGGCTGCAAAAGTAGTTTTTTAAAAATATGCTACAACACAAGGCAAAATATTTTTTTTCTGCGTTAAGCGATGAAAGAAATACTGTTATATACTGATAATCAGCCGTCAGAAAATATACGGTGTTGTTTTATAAATTTTGGTCATAATACTCAGCAAGTTTTTGGTAGAGGTGCAGCCTATCAGTACCACCTACGTTATGCTCATGTTGGGGATAAACAAAATAGTCAACCTGTTTGCCTTTTTGAATGCAGGTTTGAATAAACTGAAGACTGTTTTGCCAAACTACAGTGTTGTCCTGCGCTCCATGAATTACTAATAGTTTGCCATCAAGCTTATCAACATAATTGAGGATGCTTGCCTTTTTGTAGCCTTCAGGATTTTGCTCAGGGGTATCCATATAGCGTTCGCCGTACATAATTTCGTAATATTTCCAATCAATAACAGGGCCGCCACAGGTTGCAACTTTAAAAACTCCAGGATTCCTAAGTGTCAACGTAAGGGTTAAAAAACCGCCGTAACTCCATCCATCAATGCCAATCCTGGCAGCATCCACAAACGGCAAGGATTTTAAATAATTCACACCAATCATTTGATCTGCACTTTCAAAATCGCCCAAACTTCGATGTATTTTCTGCTCGAAATCAGCACCGCGGCTGGATGTTCCATGGTTGTCGAGGGTCCAAACAATATAGCCTTTAGTAGCAAGATAGTTGAAATACAAATTTGCCCCGCCCAACCAGGTGTTGGTAACCAACTGTGAATGAGGCCCGCCATAAACATAAACCAGAACCGGATATTTTTTTGAAGCGTCAAAACCAAGCGGTAAAATCAGCCTTCCGTACAAATCATTCCCATCATCTGATTTTAAAGTAACAAGACTTGTTTTGCCCAGGCTATACTCTTTGAGTGGGTTAACATCCTCGGCAATAAGTCTTGGCGTCTCTGACTTTTCACTGATCAAAACTGTGCGTGAACCAATATCAATGCTGCTCAATTTGTCGAGGATAAATTTTCCATCTGCAGAAATGTAGGTTGTGTGTGTGCCTTCTCCTACCGTATATTTTTGGGTTTTCCCTGATTTCAAATCAACGGAATACAAATGCCTTTCGAGAGGGCTTTCCTGTGTGGAAGTGTAAAATATTTTAGTTTCTTTATCGTCAAAACCTTGAAATGCAGTAACTTCCCATTGTCCTTTAGTTATTTGGTTAATCAGATTCCCATTTATATCGTACAAATAAAGATGATTAAAACCATCGCGGCGGCTTTGCCAAATAAACTTAGAGTGGTTTGTTTTCATAAAAACCAAGCCATTCAGTGGTTCAACATACTCATTGTCAGTTTCCTCGAAAAGGGTTTTGATAAAATCGCCGGTAACCGCATCGTATTTATTCAGCCATAAATGGTTCTGGTCGCGGTTTACAACAGCTATATAAATGTATTTTTCATCAGGGCTCCAGCTAATATTGGTTAGGTATTGCTCAGCAGGTTCACCGGTTTTCAGGAAAACGACCTGGTTTTTATCAGGGTTAAAAACACCAACAGTTACATGGTGGCTTGCCATCCCAGCCATGGGGTATCTAATGTACTCTACTTTTGCCACACGTTCATCAATATTAACTAATGGATATTCGGTAACCATGCTTTCGTCCATACGGTAAAAAGCTAGCAAATTACCTTTTGGCGACCAAAACGTGCCACCTTTTATGCCAAATTCGTTGCGGTGAACGGTTTTCCCGTTTACTATCCCTTTATTTGTATCGGCAGTAACAGCAACAACTTTCCCGTTATTTGAAACGTAAAGATTGTTTTCATTGGTGAATGCAATGCGGTTTGTAGTTGGTTCAAAATCTATATTTTCGGCAGTTGCATCGTAGCTGCTTGCCAAAATAAGGTTCTTCGTAAGTATGTTGAACCTGAATATTTTCGAGTCGTTTGTGAACCTAAACGTACTTTCATCTTCCCATTTATAGGCGGGTATGCTTTTTAATTTCTTTTGGTTTGATTTTTCTAACTCCAGGTTAAGGTTTTCGAGTTTGAGGATTGTATCCACAGCAACTGTTTTAACCTGACCTTGAACAATACAGTTATTTGAATTCCAAGTAAATAAAGCGCTATTGCGCCATTGCAAATTCGACAGGGATGAAGGAAACAATTTTCGGTTCATCAGGTCGTCTATAGCCAATTGTTTTTGTTGGGCGAATAGAGGTTGAGCGGCAATAAACGCAAGAAATAGCAGGAATGGAAGGGATTTGTTTTTCATTTGGTCGAAATAAATTATTTTTTTGTCAGGCCATGCACCGCATCAGCCATTTCGGCAATTAGGTTGGAATTGGTTTCAAAAGCTGTTCCAACCACAACAATATCGGCACCAGCCTTTACAGCTGCATTAGCTTGCTGTGGATTACGGATACCGCCACCTGTTATAAGCGGGATATTTATATTCTGTTTAACTTGCTCTATCATGCTAATTGGAACGGTAGATTTCGCGCCACTACCGGCCTCCAGGTATATCATTTTCAGCCCAAGCATTTCGCCAGCCATGGCGGTACAAATGGCGATATCCATTTTATCGGAAGGTATTGGCAAGGTGTTGCTCATGTATTGTACAGAGGTGGTTTTACCGCTTTCGACAAGCATATAGCCGCACGAAATTATTTCGAGAGGGCTGCGTTTGAGGTAAGGAGCCGAAACTACATGGCGGCCAATGAGCATTTCGGCATTCCGGCCACTAATGAGTGAAAGGAAAAGGATAGCATCAGCTTCCGAGCTTAATTGCATCGTATCGCCAGGGAAAAGGATAACAGGGATATTGCTGATATTTTTCAGTGTCCTGACACAGTTATCCAATTCGTTGTTTACCAACAAACTACCTCCTACAAAAAAGTAATCAACTCCGGAATTAACCGCTTGAATTGCTGTTTTTTCAATATCAGCATTGGTTGATTTGTCTGGATCGATTAAAATTGCCAGTCGTTTTTGCCCTTGTTCCGATTGGGCGAGTATGTTCTGATAGATGGTCATTCGCAAAGTTTAGGAGGCAAATTTATAAAAAAGACGTTAATTGAAACTTTTAGTGTCAATTAACGTCGTTAAACGCAGATTTAGAACCTTGATTTGTGAACAGGGGTTTACTTAATTCAAACAATTTTGCTTTGTAAGGACTTATTAAAAAATTTCATGAGCTATTTTTCGGATGTTGTCCGATTTGCCCATGGTGTAGAAATGCAAAACAGGAACCCCGAATTCAATCAGCTCGCGCGATTGCTGTATTGCCCATTCAACACCCGCTTGCCTGACCTGTTGGGTGTCAGTACATTTTTCAACTTCTTTCACGAGTTCGTCGGGAATATCAATAGAGAAAGTACGTGGCAAGGTTGAAAGCTGCGACTTTAACGAAATTGGTTTTAATCCAGGGATAATCGGGATGGTTATTCCTGTTTCGCGGCAAGCTTTAACAAAATCGAAATATTTCGAGTTGTCGAAAAACATTTGTGTTACAATGTAATCGGCACCGGCATCCACTTTTGCTTTAAGATATTGAAGGTCTGTGGCCAGATTAGGCGATTCGATATGTTTTTCGGGATAGCCAGAAACACCGATACAAAAATTGGTAGGCACAGGGTTCAGCATATCCTCTTCAAGAAAAATACCTTTGTTCAGTTTAATTACTTGTTTTACCAAATCGATGGCATAGCGATGGCCATCAGGCTCAGGCTTGAATTGCTTTTCGCCGCGCAAATTGTCGCCCCTGATGAGCAAAATATTGTCAATGCCTAAAAACTGAAGATCAATCAATGCATTCTCGGTTTCTTCCTGACTAAACCCACCACAAATTAAATGGGGGACCACATCAATTCCATATTTGAATTTTATAGCTGCAGCAATACCAACGGTTCCAGGCCGTTTGCGGACTGTACGCCGTTCGAGCAGACCATCTTCGCGTTCTTTAAAAATTACCTCTTCGCGGTGGTAGGTAACATCAACAAAGGAAGGGTTGAATTCGATTAGCGGCTCAATGGTTTGGTATATGGAATTTATGTTTTCGCCCTTCAGAGGTGGCAGCAATTCGAAAGTGAACAGGGTTTTACCTTTGCTTTTCGCGATATATTCAGTAACTTTCATTGTTGAGGTTTTGTAATTTTAGTAGTTGAGGTTTGATGCCAGAAGTTTTTCTATTTCTTTTACCGACAGATTTTTACGCACAGCATAATCTTCAACTTGCTGACGGCTGATGCGGCTTATGGCAAAATATTGTGCATCGGGGTGGGCAAAATAATAACCGCTTACGGCAGCCGCGGGGTACATGGCGAAATTTTCGGTAAGCGTTATGCCAGCTTTGTTGGCATCTAGCAAATCGAAAATTGTTCCTTTTTCGCTGTGTTCGGGGCAGGCAGGGTAACCAGGTGCGGGGCGGATTCCGGCGTATCCTTCGTGAATAATGGCTTCAATGCTCAGGTTTTCATTTTTCGCATAAGCCCAATATTCCTTGCGCACTTTCTCGTGAAGTAATTCGGCAAAAGCTTCCGCAAGCCTGTCGGCCAATATTTTGACCATTATGGCATTGTAATCATCGTTCTGATCTTCAAAATGTTTAACCCACTTTTCGATACCAATACCGGCAGTAACGGCGAACAAACCGATATAATCATTATATCCGGATTCCTTTGGGGCAATAAAATCGGAAAGTGAAAGGTTGGGCAGTGCATTTTCCTTTTCTTCTTCGTTTCGCAGGAAATGCAACATGGTATTTTTCGAACCACCTACATTTAGCTCAATGCTATCGCCGATTGAATTTGCTGGGAAAAATCCAAATACTCCGTTTGCCTGCACCATTTTTTCGTCAAGTATGCGCTTTAACATTACCTGTGCATCGTTGAAGAGTTTACGTGCTTCAACACCTTTTAATGGATCCTCGAAAATGGCAGGATATTTTCCGCTGATTTTCCAGGCATGGAAAAAGAAAGTCCAATCAATGTAGCGGCTTATTTCTTCCAAAGGATAATTTTCCAAGTGGTTAACACCTAAATATGAAGGTTTTACAGGCACAAAACCAGCCCAATCAGTCTTGAAACGGTTGGCTCGGGCTTGCTCCAAAGTAACATACGTAACACCTGCTTTAGTACTTTCGTGCTTAAGGCGCAATTGCGAATATTTTTCAGAAACCGAATCAAGGAATGGTTTTTTTCCATCCTGCGAAAGCAAGGCGGCCACTACCCCTGTTGCCCTGGATGCATCGCGCACATGCACCACAGCCTGACTGTATTCGGGTGCAATTTTAACGGCGGTGTGCATTTCGCTGGTTGTGGCCCCACCAATCAATAATGGGATTTTCAATCCTCGCCGCTCCATTTCGGAAGCCACAAAACCCATTTCCTCAAGGGAAGGAGTTATAAGTCCGGAAAGTCCGATTATATCAACTTTTTCCTTAATTGCCGCATCCAGTATTTTTTCGGCATGAACCATTACGCCAAGGTCTATAACTTCATAATTGTTACATCCCAAAACCACGCCTACTATATTTTTCCCAATATCGTGAACATCACCCTTAACAGTAGCCATCAGGATTTTACCGGCTTTACTGCCTTCACCTTTAATTTTTTCGGCCTCTATATAAGGAAGTAAAACTGCAACAGCTTTCTTCATAACCCGCGCACTTTTAACCACTTGCGGAAGGAACATTTTACCAGCCCCAAACAAATCGCCAACTACGTTCATGCCAGCCATTAAAGGGCCTTCGATCACTTCGAGTGCCCGGGCGAAACTTGGCCTGGCTTCTTCCACATCGGTAGCAACATCGGCATCGAGGCCGTGAACCAAAGCATACGTTAGGCGTTCGTTAACCGGAAGACCGCGCCAGGCTTTTGCCGCTGCTTCGGTTTTTTCGGTTGCTTTCATTTTCGAAGCATAACCTATAAGCCTTTCGGTGGAATCGGGACGGCGGTTAAAAAGCACATCTTCAATCAGTACAAGCAAATCGGCCGGGATATCATCGTAAACCGGCAAGTTTCCAGCATTTACTATCCCCATATCCATGCCAGCCTTTATGGCATAAAACAGGAAAACGGAGTGCATGGCTTCGCGCAGTTCGTCGTTGCCACGGAAGGAAAACGAAAGGTTGCTAATGCCTCCGCTTATCCTTGCAAAAGGCAGGTTTTCTTTTATCCAGGTAATGGTATTTATAAAATCAACCGCATAATTGTTGTGCTCCTCAATGCCGGTAGCAATGGCTAAAATATTGGGGTCGAATATGATATCCTCTGGAGGGACACCAATTTCGTCAACCAGAATATGATATGCCCGTTTACAGATTTCGGTGCGACGTTCTAAAGTGCTTGCCTGCCCGTCTTCGTCAAAGGCCATAACCACCATGGCTGCACCATAATTCCTGATTTTTCGGGCATGCTCACGAAATACAGATTCGCCCTCTTTTAAGCTAATAGAGTTTACTATAGCCTTGCCTTGCAAGCATTTCAGCCCTGCTTCAATAACCTCCCATTTTGAGGAGTCAATCATTATAGGCACTTTGGCTATTTCGGGCTCCGACATGAGCAGGTGGAGGAAACGGGTCATTTCGCGTTTGGCATCCAGCAAGGCATCGTCCATGTTTACATCAATGACCTGTGCGCCTGCTTCAACCTGCTGGCGGGCAACTTCCAGGGCTTCGTCGTATTTTTCTTCGCGTATGAGCCTGGCGAATTTTTTTGAACCTGAAACGTTAGTGCGTTCGCCAATATTGATAAAGTTGCTGTTTTCAAAAGCCATTAACGGCTCCAACCCACTAAGCCGCAAATGCTTATCGAGCAATGGAATATGCCGCGGTGTGGCTTGTTTTGCGATGTTGCACAATTCCCTTATGTGTTCGGGGGTTGTGCCACAACATCCACCAATAATGTTTACCGATTTGTTATGAAGTATAGGTTTTACATGGGATGCCATCTGTAACGGCGATTCATCATATTCGCCAAACTGGTTGGGCAAACCTGCATTAGGATAAGCACTTACATAAAAAGGTGCTTTCCGCGAAAGCTCTTCGATAAAAGGGTTGAGTTGTTCGGCTCCCAAAGAACAATTAAAACCAACACTCAACAAATCAATATGCGAAACCGAATTCAGGAAGGCTTCCACAGTTTGGCCCGAAAGTGTGCGGCCGCTTAAATCGGTAATTGTACCCGAAACCATAACGGGCATGTGCAGGCTCCTTTCGGCCAGTACTTCGTTTATTGCGTAAAGTGCAGCTTTGGCATTAAGCGTATCAAAAATTGTTTCTACCAATAGCAAATCCACACCGCCATCAATCAATCCTAGGACTTGCTCGGCATAAGCATCTTTCAATTGATCGTAGCTAACGGCGCGGAAACCGGGATCGTTAACATCGGGCGACATGCTGGCAGTTTTGCTTGTTGGGCCCACAGCCCCGGCAACAAAGCGTGGTTTATCCGGATTTAAAGCGGTGAACTTTGCAGCTTCGGCAACGGCAATTTCGGCAGCAGCCACATTTATTTCGTAAACAATGGGTTCCAATTGATAATCGGCCATTGAAACGGATGTAGCGTTAAAAGTGTTTGTCTCTAAAATATCGGCCCCAGCCTCCAGATATGCCTGATGAATTTCGCGGATTACTTCTGGCTTGGTAAGGCAAAGCAAGTCGTTACAGCCTTTAAGATCAATGTGGTGGGTAGCAAAACGGATTCCCCGATAATCAGATTCCGTTAGTTTGTAACGTTGAATCATGGTACCCATGGCACCATCCAGGACCAAAACCCGATTTTTTAATACGTTGTAGATATTTTCCTTTTTTGTCATAATACTTATATGTTTAGCCCCGCCAGCTACCTAAACAAAGTAGTTGGACAGAAGTTTTTAACTTAACACATTCAGTTTAACCCAAACTTGGGAATAGGAGTGTGTTTCAATTATAATCACCCTTTCGGGTGCAGGTATTGGCACCTTGCTCACCAAGCGGTGGTGGTTGCCAGAGGTTCAATGAGCCTGTTCTCTCCCCTCTTCTGTATAACTCAAACCTCCGTAAAAGGAATTTTGAAGTTGCAAAGATATATGAAATTTTTGAAATATGGTGAAGTACTCTTTTATGAAAAGTAAAGGGTTTTCTCAAATACCATTTTATGCTCAAAATGGGAAAATTGTCTTTTAGAAATTTTTGTTCTACTACGAATTGAATGGGCTTTTAGACTTTTAGGCCTTTAAGTCCCTTTGTTTCCCCATCTCCTTGTCTCCCAGTCTCCCCATCTCCCAGTCTCCCGTTCTCCTTGTCTTCCCTTCTCCTTGTCTCCCCGTCTCCCCATCTCCCCTCAAACTTTTCAAATCCTCCTAATCTGCGCACCAAGAGCATTTAATCGTCCATCAATATTTTGATATCCTCGGTCAATTTGGTCAATATTATCAATTATGCTTGTCCCTTTGGCTGATAAAGCTGCAATTAAAAGTGAAACCCCAGCCCTGATATCGGGGGATGACATACGGATTCCACGCAACCTGTGTTCGCGGTTAAGCCCGATAACAGTGGCACGGTGCGGGTCGCAAAGTATAATTTGAGCGCCCATATCTATCAGTTTATCAACAAAGAATAACCTGCTTTCGAACATTTTTTGATGTATAAGCACACTTCCTTTTGCCTGAATGGCTGTTACAAGGACGACACTTATAAGGTCAGGTGTAAACCCCGGCCAGGGCGCATCCGATATGGTCATAATGCCACCATCCATAAAGGATTCCACTTCGTAATGATCCTGTGCAGGAATATGGATATTATCGCCTTGGTGTTCTATTTTAATTCCCAACCTACGAAATACGTCGGGAATAATCCCAAGAGCCGGGTAATTTACGTTGCAAATGGTAATATCGCTCCGTGTCATAGCGGCAAGGCCAATAAAACTGCCGACCTCGATCATGTCGGGAAGCAAAGTGTGGGAAGTTCCGGTTAAGGTTTCCACTCCTTCAATCATCAACAAATTGGAACCGATACCTGTAATTTTGGCACCCATGCGAACCAGCATTTCGCTGAGTTGCACCAAATACGGTTCGCATGCTGCATTAAAGATGGTCGTTTTACCTTCGGCCAACACGGCTGCCATGAGGATATTGGCGGTTCCGGTTACTGAAGCTTCGTCGAGCAGCATGTAAGCACCGGTGAGTTTTTCGGCTGTAACACGGGTGAAGCCTTTGGATGAATCGAAATCGAATGTGGCCCCAAGTTTTTGCAAACCAATAAAATGCGTATCCAACCTGCGACGACCAATTTTATCGCCTCCGGGTTTAGGGATGCTTCCTTTGCCATAACGGGCCAGAAGCGGCCCTAAAACCATAACCGAACCACGAAGGCTCGATGCTTGTTGCCGGAACTCGTTGGTTTCCAAGTAATCCAGATTAGTGTTTTCGGCTTTAAAAGTGTAGCTTCCAATCCCGATTTTATTAACCGTAACTCCCATCGCACCAAGCAGATCAATCAGCTTGTTGACATCTAAAATATCGGGGATGTTGTGGATTGTTACTTCACTGGACGTGAGCAACACCGCACAAAGGATTTGGAGAGCCTCATTTTTTGCGCCCTGTGGGGTTATTTGGCCATTGAGTTGAAGGCCACCTTGTATTTCGAAAGAACTCATAGAAGTGATTTATTTTAAGCCAAAATCAGAAAAAATTGCGGATTGCGGATTGCGGATTGCGGATTGCGGAGGTGGATAAAAACCTGATTAGTGCTTTTTAAAGGATTCGACCAATTCGTTGTACCATGCTTCGCCATATTTCCTTATTAATGAGTCTTTTAAAAAGACGTAGAGCGGTACGTTGTTTCTTTTGCCGTTCAGCACTGCTGGTTTACAGATATGCCACTCGTGGTAATTTACGGCATCAAAATCCTTGTATTTATTTATCCGGACCGGATATAAATGACAGGAAATAGGTTTAAGATATTCAATCTTTCCTTCTCTATTGGCCTTTTCAATGGCACAAAAGGCGATCCCGTTTTCGCGATAAACAAAAGCACATTCCCTACCATTAACCAAAGGCGTAACATAATGCCCGAACATATCGTAGTCGAAAACGCCGCCTAATTCTACCACTTCCAACCCGTCCTCGGTCATATATGGTTTTATTTGATCCAGGCTATCTTCGAGAATGCTAATCTCTTCTTCTTCCAAAGGTGCGCCTGCATCGCCATCCACACAACATTCGCCTTTGCAAGCCATCAGGTCGCATGCAAAACATTCGGTGCGAAGATCATCGGAAATCAAAGTCTTATCAATTGCTATCATCCTGCAAAAGTACTGTTTTTTGGAAAGGGGCGGAAAGTTGCGGACTACATATTATTTTGATGTACTGGCTTATTACTTGATGGAAAAGTGATTAGGATTACTTCTTTATTGGTATTATTGAATTTAATACAATCTCTTTTCCTTACTTTTTGCTTCATATTTCGACAAGCTCAGTACAGGGCGAAAAGTAACAACTTAGCAATGCGATTTCATGAGCACCAATAAAAAATAGAAAATGAGCGAACAAAAAAATCAAGTCTTTATAAAAATACAATGCGTTTCTAAGCCGAAGGTAAACCGCGTGGGCTTATGCGTAGCAAAACACAGCTTCATCTGCTCCATGGTCGTTGAACCTTAACTGTCAAGCCTTGTTTTGCGGGTGTTTACCGAGGCGTACAGATGTGTAAAATTTCTATAAAACCGTGACATTTTATTCGCCCTTAGCTTATTTTTAAAGGAGCTCATGAGACCGCTTCGCTAAGTTGATCCTTTTGCTACTTTACTGAGCTTGTCGAAGTATCAGGATAAAAGGACAAGAAAAAACAGAAACTCATTCAGAAAAAACCTAAAAGTCCTTCAACACATCAAAATATATTTAGCCAAACTACACAAACGGATAAATTGACAAAATGGCTCATTACGAATTGAATGGGATTTAACATAGTAAAAATAGGGCCAAACAAACAACAATACAGCTAAAGAGGTTTTAAACCTGGCAAATAAACCGCACCTCCTGTTACGTTGTACGTTGCACCAGTAACGGAAGCCAAACAGTTGGGAAGCGATTTCATCCGCAAAAGCCCAAGAAACGCAAAAACCAAAGCTTCTTTATAATTAATGGTTTTTGCATCAGGTAAAATTAGTTCAACGGAGGTATTCTCAGCAATTTTCTTCATCAAGTAAGTATTGAAAGCGCCACCTCCGGTTACAAGCATTTTCTTGCCTGGCCCACTTTCAACACAGGCAGCTATTTGAACAGCAATATGTTGGCAAAAAGTACAAGCCATATCCCGAAGGCTGATTGTAGGGCAATTCAACAGTGGAAGTATTTGCTTTTCTACCCATTCCCTTCCAAGTGATTTGGGTGGCTGTTTTTGGTAAAAATCCAAACTGTTAAGTTTCGCAAGTAATTCAGTATCAATTTCCCCCGAAGCTGCCAATTTCCCACCTTCATCAAAATCTTTTCCTGCTTTATTGGCAATATGGTTCAGGATAATGTTGGCAGGCGAAATATCGAAAGCAATCCTTTTACCTTCCTTTTTGGTAGAAATGTTGGCAAATCCGCCCAAATTCAGGCAATAATCATATTCAGGGAAAAGTAATTCATCCCCAATCGGGACAAGAGGCGCACCTTGTCCGTGGGCAGCCACATCGCTGCTGCGGAAATCGCAAACCACCGGAAGCCCACATTCCATGGCCATGGCTGCACCATCGCCAATTTGGGCCGTATATCCCATATCTGGATTGTGAAATATAGTATGGCCATGGCTGCTTACAAAATCGGCTGTCAACTGATTGGTTTGCATAAAGCCTTTTACAAGTTGCCCAACATAACGCCCATAAGACACATGGGTTTCGGCATATTCAACTGCTGGGGACTGAGGCAAAGCTTTTAGTCTATCCAGCCAAAATCCGGAATAAGGAATGGTTTCACAACTTCCTAATTTAAATGAATATTTCCCATTGGATTCCTGAAATGTACAATAAGCAAGGTCAATCCCATCGAGTGAAGTGCCCGACATTATTCCGATTATTTTATGTGTTCCCATTGGCAGTTGTTTTTGGAAGGTTGTTTGAAGCAAATTCAAAGTTGAATTGCTGTAATGCGTTGAAACGGAAGGATATGTTAACCGAAACAATCCATATTAAATATCAGGATAACAACATTATGAAGTAAAGAAATAAGCTATATGAACACAAATCAAAGTGCTTCCAGTACTTTTTCCATTTTTATTCCGCGCGATCCTTTTACAAGTATTAAGAAACCCTCGATATTTTGATCCGACAGCCATTTTGTGGCTTCGTCGGAAGTAGTGAAACAGAGAAATTTTTGCCCGGTAGCAGTAGAAAAGTCTGGACCTACTAGCACTGCCTTCTCAAAACCTAAGTTTTCGATGAGGGCAACTATTTCGGCATGCTCGTTCAGGCTTTCATCCCCAAGTTCGAGCATATCGCCTAAAATCAGCAATTTAGGGTTATGAGGCAATTTCTTGAAATTTTCAATGGCAACCTTCATACTTGTTGGATTGGCATTGTAGGCATCGAGCACAATCGAGTTTTTTTCGGTTTTCAGTGATTGTGAACGGCTGTTGGATGGAAGGTATGAGTCAATTGCCAACTTGATTTTTTCGGCAGCCACACCGAAATAGGAACCAATGCAAATAGCTGCCATTACGTTTTCGAAATTGTATGCTCCTATAAGGTTGGTTTTTATTTTCACACTCCCTTTTCCCGAAACCCATTCAAGTTCCAGGTTTGCTGTATTGCCATTAAGCTTTCCGTAAGCAAATACATTTTCGTTACTGCCGTAGAGTGTGGTTACCATCCCATCACTAAGCTTCATCAACAATGGGTTATCATAATTTACGTAAGCAACCGAATCCCATTTGCGCAGCCAATCGTAAAGTTCATTTTTGGCTTTTATTACTCCTTCATAACCACCAAAACCGCCTAAGTGCGCCCTCCCAATATTGGTAATCAAGCCATGAGTAGGTTCTGCAATTTCGCAAAGTGCCGCAATTTCGCCTTGGTGGTTGGCTCCCATTTCGATAATTGCAATATCGGTTTCGCGGGTAATGCTCAATATGGTTAATGGAACGCCAATATGGTTATTGAGGTTGCCCTTTGTGGCTGTAACCTTATATTTTTGGCTCAGAACTGCGTTTGTCAACTCCTTGGTGGTGGTTTTTCCGTTGCTTCCTGTAATGGCAACAACCGGTATATCGAATTGCTGGCGGTGCATTTGCGCCAATTGCTGCAACGATTGGAGCACATTTTTAACCAAAAGCGTGCGCTTGCCTTTATATGTAGGGTTGTCGGTAACTGCATAAGCCGCACCTGTTTCCAAAGCGCTTTGTACAAAGTTATTGCCATCGAAATTGTCGCCTTTTAGTGCAAAGAAAATACAGCCAGGTACAATTTGTCGCGAATCGGTGGCTACAACACTGTATTCTTGAAAAAAAGAATATAATTTCTTTAAGGAAGTACGCATTTTGTGTATCGGTTTAGAAAATGCAAATTACTGAAAATTAAAAACCCATCCGTATCGGGGATGGGTTTTTAAGCAAAATAAATATTCTTATTTCCCTCTTGGCGACGAACCGCCTACACGGCCCATTGCACAACGGAAACCTATATAGTGTGTTGATTTGTCTTCGGCCAAATAGCGACGGGCAGCAGGACTGAGATAGAAAGCTGGATCGCGCCATGAGCCTCCTTTGTAAACGCGGGCATGGTCATCAACGAGCGATGATACACCATAGTCATACATGGTTTTGGTAGTATTAGCACCCTCTTCGGCTGGAGCCGCCCAGTCAACACCAACCAAAGATTGATGGTCGCCGTCCAGATAATTTATATTGTCAGCCTTGCGGTAATTAAACCTGTTGGATGCTTCTTCTGTAGTAACATCGCGGTATTTTATCCGGCCTAAGCTATCCTTAGGGACAAGGAATCCCTGAGCATCGGTTTCTTTGGTTTTAAAAGTATTCCCACGGAAAGGGGCAAAATCGCTCACATCTTCAAAACTTAACGGACGATAAACATCCAATACCCACTCGGCAACATTGCCGGCCATATTGTACAAACCATAATCGTTTGGCCATAAAGAACCTACTTCTTGTGTGATATCGGCTCCATCGTTCAGGTTGCCTGCAACACCCATGTAGTCGCCACGGCCACGTTTAAAATTTGCTACATAGCTCCCATAAAATTTCTTGTCGTCGGTACGCAATATGGTTCCGTTCCAGGGATACATCCTGCGTTCTACAACCCTTTCGAAATGTGTATTGCCAATAAGCCCGTAAGCGGCAAATTCCCATTCAGCTTCCGTTGGCAGCCTGTATTTAGGCAAAAGGATACCATCTTCGAGGCGTACAAGGCGAACTCCTGTGGTATTTGCTGGGTTAAAGTCTTTTTTTTGTTTGAGCGGAATCCCTGTATATTGCCCGGCAAGATATGCTTCGGTATTAAAATTAGTCTCGTCTTTTTGTGCTGGATCTAAATCCAAGATGCCTTCCTGAACAAGCAGTATTTCATTAACCCTATCGGTACGCCACAAGCAGTAATCGCTTGCTTGTAACCAACTTACACCAACTACAGGATAAGCCTTATAAGCCGGATGGCGAAGGTATGTTTCAACCAGAGGCTCGTTGTATCCAAGTTTATCGCGCCAAACAAGTGTGTCGGGCAAAGCTTTACGGTAAACCTCCGGATAACTGCCGCCAAAAACACGGCCTAGCCAATATAAATACTCTACATAATCAATGTTTGAGACCTCGGTTTCGTCCATATAAAAACTGGGGATGGTAACTCTACGCGGGATATTGTTCCATTCGTACATGGGGTCGTCGCTCATGCGACCCATTGTAAAAGTTCCGCCTTCGATAAACACAAGACCCGGACCGGTTATGGGTTCCCTATATTCCGCTACTTCAAAACCACCATTTTTGGGATCGTTATAATCCCAACCCGTAGTGCGCGATTGATCATTACTTTTGCAAGAAACCAGTGTTGCAATTGTTGCTGCAAAAATCACTTTTGCTGCTAATTTGCCGTATTTAGCCATCATTTTTAATGGTTTGTTTTGGTATTAACTAAAAACTTGGGCATTTTATTGCCTTGTACCTAAATTCTTTTTTGGGGCATGGAAGAAACCAAGCAAAAGCGATTTCGTGAGCCCCGCCTGCTGGTATCCCTATTTTTGACAGGGTATAATCGAAACTATATCCTACTTTAAACTCAGGTTGTTGAAAACCCAACATTAGTATCAAAGCATCTGGATTTTCGAAATTATGGCGAAACCACAAGCCGCCAACAAAGGGGTAAACGTTTACGTACATACCTGCATTGAGCTGGTGGAATTTGCCTTGCTGCATGTAAACAATATTTGGCGAAAACGACAGTTTTTCATTTTCGCTGGTTTGCAAGCCTTCATCCAACCCTATTAATGCCCCGGCATGAATGGTAATCCGCATATCAAGCTTGCTGGAACCATCGGCATAAAATGACAAATCAGGCATGGTTACATGATGAACTGCACCACCAAGAAACATACGCTCGTTGTACCCAAACACAATGCCCGTGGAGAAATCCATATCCCCAACTTTAAGTTTTTCAGGTTGTTTTTCGCTTCCGGCAATAATCTCCCCGGTTCCGGTTTCGATCATATCTTCAAAAATAAGATCTTCCCAATTTAGCTTATACTGCATGTAACCAGCCTGTAACGCAGCATTCATGGTAATTTTTTCACTGAGATTGACGTGATATGAATACACTGCACTTCCCGAAAGGGAACCTAACAGACCGGTCATATCGGCAGAAGCCATCACTGCAACACCACCTGAAATAGCGCTTATATATGAATCAGCTCCAGCACTATAGGATACATAATGATTGCCAAGAGCCGGATACTGATTGCGGTAATTTAGGGTAATACGTGGGCAAATCCTGTTGCCGGCAAGGGCAGGGTTAAGATAAACCGGATTGGAATAAAATTGCGAAAATGCCAAATCCTGACCCGAAACGCTTGAAAACGTGAGGATTATACTTACCAGCAATAATATGTGTATGGCTCGTTTACGCATGTGTTTGTGAGTACAATATTACAAAATAAATTGCTATTATCGGGATTGGCAACCATATTTTCCACGAAGGCAGCTTAATAAAAAATGTTGCCTTAGGAACTAAACAAATCTTTGACCCTTTCAAATAACCTTTTTGCAATCAAATCGTGATAAGATTTGGTGGCATGGATCCCATTTTTATTAAAATATCCAACACCATCATGTGCATTAGATACCATACCGTCAACGTAATTTATTTTGTTTTCCTTCAAATGCCTTGCCATAAATTTATTGAGCCTCACCGAAAAAACTGCCTCAATAAATGTGCATGAACGTTTAGCCGGGCCCAAAACCACTAGTTTTATTTGATGATTATCGCAATATCCAATCACCTTTTTAACTAATTCGAGATATTTATACAAAGCATAATATTGGTTTCCAATGCAATAGCCAGCCAAATAATTGAGATTGACAAATAATTTATGAAAAACTGAAGGCTTTTCAGGCACGGGAAAAGCGGGTAGTTGGGATAAGTGCAAGAGGTCGTATTTCTCAGGGTTAAGAATTTGGAAGAAAGGAAGGTTGAAAGAGCGCCTGAGTTTAAAATTAGCATCCAAATACTTGTAATACAGCTTTGTAATCCGCAAAAAAGGTTCCGGACGGATATGAAAAACCAGGCAATCTATAGGATTGTTTTCATGATAGGATGTTATCTTTTTTAGGCAATTTTCAAATTGCTCGTATCTTATTATATTGATATTGAATCTAATATCTAAATCGACTTCAAGCTTACGCTTTAATGTTTGATGAAAAATGTCTTCAAACAAAATATCGTACTGTACGGGGAAACATCCGCCAACAAAGGTGAAATGAACAACTTTTTCTTTCCATTTGGCCATTTGCTGTTTAGCCGACAAGTACTCCTGTGGCGAAATCAGGGTTTTTGTTTCAGTATTTATGGTGAAACCTAGCCCCTTGTTACCAGCCTCAAACAGAGTAATCAGCGTTTCTGAAAATTGTTTCTCAATATCCAGTTTAAGCCTGCTTTTTAAGGTGATTTCACTATAATTCTTTTGTTCCGAAAACGAACCACATAATAAAGTTTGTTGATGGGTTAAGGTAAATTGACCGAAATCGCCATTACAAATACGTTGCAAACGCGATAGCATGGATTGAAAAAACACCAAATCTTCAAGATTAAGAAAAGCTGAATTGATAAATTTAATTTTTCGTGGGGTCAAAATGGAGATAATATAATCGACCCATTTCCAATATTCAAAACTATCCTGATGGAAAAACGGGAACGCCTCGATGCTGTAATTATAATCGCAATGCCCGAAGCCGACTTTTGTAACCGGGAATTCGGAAAGTAAAATATCTTCTAAATTTATAAGCCCACTGTGTGTTTCAATAATTGGGATTAACTCGTTGAAAACAATATTTTTAGCTTTTAAATCAATAACGATGCCATCAATATTTGCCCGATTTTCGACCTTTGGGAGTATAATTGAATGGACTTTACAATTGGCAGGAATTGCTTCCAAATCTAATTGTTGCTGGCCGGATTCCTCCGAGTTGAGTCTTATCCCGAATTTTATTGGAGGTTGCTCCACATCAAGCTTTTCCAATATGGAAGTGAGGATTTTTCGGTATTCTATTTTTACAGCATTGCCATTCGGTACATCCAAATAGTTAAAAATACTGTCTTCCAAATCGAAACAAATAACCGCACCCGATAAAGATTTTTTCCTGAGGCTATCGAGGCTTGTATCCTTATTGTATTTAATAAATTGATAGATATCCTGCATTTGTGGATTCCGGAGATTTTAACAAGCTATTAGTTTCCTGATTTGCAATTAGTTGTAAAAAACAACTGGTTAAATCTTCAGGAACAATTAGCGGGGATGTGAAAAACAAGCAATATTAACAACCCTATTCAACAAACAAAACCAATCCTTTCAAGTATTCGCCTTCCTGATGGAAAATATTTACAGGATGGTCGGCTGGCTGCGAGAGATGCTGTATTACCCTCACCTTACGGCCTGCATCAATAGCTGCTGCGGTAACTGCCGAGGTAAACATTTGCCTGTCAACCACCTGCGAACATGAAAAAGTGAATAAAATTCCCCCACTTTTTATTTTTGCCAAAGCCAAAGCGTTTAAGGTACGATAACCTTTGAGTGCCTGATTTCGGGAAGCTACATTTTTAGCATAGGCCGGAGGGTCCAAAACAATTAAATCGTACTGGTTAGGCTCCATGGTTTCGATGTATTTGCGGGCATCAGCCGTGAAGCAGGAATAGTTTGGCGAATCAAACCCGTTTATCTTCATGTTTTCTTGTGCAATGGCGATAGCTGGGGCCGAACTATCCACAGTATGAACCATATTTGCGCCAGCTTTTGCGGCATAAACCGAAAACCCACCAGTATAACCAAACATATTGAGCACATTCCTTCCTTCCGAAAACCGGGCCAGTAACTCACGGTTTTCGCGCTGATCGAGAAAAAAGCCGGTTTTCTGTCCAGTAACGGCATTTATACTAAAACGGTTGTTGTTTTCAAGAATTTCGCATCCGCCCATATCCCCAACAAGAAAACCATCATCAACTATGCGTCCTGTCATTTTTCGTATAGCTTCGGAACTTTTATCGTAAACGCTTATAATTTTTCCTTCGCTGGCTTCCACAACAGCATCGGCAAGCAACTGCCTTATGTCGTGCATTCCGGTAGTATGGGCCTGCAATACAGCCATATTGCCGTAAACATCCACTATCAACCCCGGCATAATGTCGCCTTCGTTGTGAACGAGCCGGAAAGCAGTTGTAGCGGGGTTATCAGTAAAACCCAAGGATTTGCGGATCGCCCAAATTGCTTTTATTTTTCCAAACCAAAACGCCTTATCAATTTTCTGCTGTGTAAAGGCAAACAGTTTTACTGCAAGGGAACCGGGCATACAATGGCCTGTTGCGAGGTAAGCGCCCTTTGAATTAAAACACTCAACCACATCGCCTTCAGCCGGTTGACCTTCGGTTTTATCAATGGCCCCCGAAAAAACCCAAGGATGAAAACGCAAAACCGGTGTTTCCTTGCCGGGTTTTAATATTATTTTTGGATAGCTTACCATGTGAAATTGAGATTAATGGGAGAAGTATTGAAAAGGAATAAGGGAAGTCAAGGTGTAGAAGGTAGCGCTGAAACATTCAGAAACAAAAACCACCTACAAGATCTAATCTTATAGGTGGCAGTATTTTTAAATGTACCCCGGGCCGGAATCGAACCGGCACATACTCACATATATCGGTTTTTGAGACCGACGCGTCTACCAATTCCGCCACCGGGGCAAATTGGAGTGCAAAGGTAATTATTTTTTTCACTCCAACATGGTTCAGTACAGATTTTTTGAAATTGTTCCAGCTATTTTATCATTTGTAGGAAATTCACTTCTTTTTCGCTTAGAAAACGCCAGCGGCCGCGGGGCAAATCCTTTTTAGTAAGCCCTGCAAACACCATTCTGTCGAGTTTAACTACCTCGTAACCTAAGGATTCGAAAATGCGGCGCACAATCCGGTTGCGTCCTGAATGGAGCTCAACCCCAATTTCTTTTTTACTGCTTCCATTTTCAACGTATGAAATCTCATCAACCAAAGCAAGGCCATCTTCAAGTTCAATGCCTTCGCCAATGGTAAGCATATCGGCTTTTGTAAGGGCTTTATCAAGTTCCACATGATAAACTTTGCGTACTTTATGGCTCGGGTGCATGAGTTTGGTTGCAAGTTCGCCATCATTGGTAAAAAGCAACAATCCGCTTGTATTGCGGTCGAGGCGTCCAACAGGATAAATTCTTTCGCGCCCTGCATCGGCAACAAGCGCCATAACCGTATTCCGGTCATAAGGGTCATCGGTGGTTGTTATGTATCCTTTTGGTTTGTTGAGCAATACATATACAAGTTTCTCCCTACGGACTTTTTCGTCGCCATATTGAACTTTATCGGTAGGCAGTATTTTTGTTCCCAATTCGGCAACAATTACCCCATTTACCATCACAGCTCCTGCAACTATCAGCTCATCGGCTTCGCGGCGGGAGCAAATGCCTGAGTTGGAAAGGAATTTATTTAACCTCATGCTGCCATCAGCACTTGGGGGATTTGGCTTGCTGCCCGGATAATCTTTTTTGGCTGGTTTACGGTCGTAATTGCTTTTTCTATCTGAGCTTCTTTCATACGATCTACGTTCTGGCCTTTCGCTATCGCCACTTCTTTCATAAGATTTGCGGGCGGGCCTTTCTCCATCTCCACTTTTGTCGAATGAACGACGGGCGGGGCGTTCGCCATCTCCACTTCTTTCGTAAGGTTTGCGGGCTGGTCTTTCGCCATCACCGCTTTTATCAAATGAACGACGAGCTGGCCTTTCACCATCTCCACTGTTATCAAATGAACGACGGGCGGGGCGTTCCCCATCTCCACTTCTTTCGTAAGTTTTGCGTGCTGGTCTTTCGCCATCACCGCTTCTGTCGAATGAACGACGAACTGGCCTTTCACCATCTCCACTTTTATCAAATGAACGACGGGCAGGGCGTTCGCCATCTCCACTTCTTTCATAAGGTTTGCGGGCTGGCCTTTCACCATCGCCACTTTTATCAAATGAACGACGGGCAGGGCGTTCGCCATCTCCACTTCTTTCATAAGGTTTGCGGGCTGGTCTTTCACCATCGCCACTTTTATCAAATGAACGACGGGCAGGGCGTTCGCCATCTCCACTTCTTTCATAAGGTTTGCGGGCTGGTCTTTC
>CAJAXK010000193.1 GCA_903946925.1 uncultured Bacteroidales bacterium
AAAGTGATACACTGAGCTTGCCGATGAGGCACTAAATCTCTAAGTTTACTCACAATTGCATATTCTTTAGGTGTTCGTGATACCGCTTCGCTAAGTTCACAAAGTTTTTAGTGTTGATGAACAGGACTCTGTGTACCTCTGTGTCCTCTGTGCCTCCGTGGTTTTCTTTGTTTTTGGTTTTCGGGGTGTACTCTAGTTTTGATATTTTTTCTAACAATCCAAAGAAGGAAAAGTTCCCGATTATTTGAAATGAAGCTACGAATTGGGATTACTCCAGCAATGGTTCGGCCTTATTCTAAAACGGAGTGAAGCCAATCTTGGGGAGGTGTATAAAAGTTCAACGATGGCCAACTAAAAAACATTAAAAATCAGGTGATCCCAAATCTGCTTCATCATCCATACTATTGAGGCGCGACTGCCTGATAAAGGTATTGTTTGCTGGTTGCTCAAAGTTGGTATTTGGCGACAAAGAATTATCATTCCCACTAAAGCCAAGACCTGCAACATCCTGAAACCTTGCAAACCTGCTAATAAACTGAAGCCACACTTCATCAGTAGCCCCATTACGGTGCTTTGCAATTATAATCTGCGCCTTTCCTTCGGTCGAATTCCCTTCTTCGTCTTCCATAATTTTATAGTACTCAGGCCTATAGATAAAAAGAACAAGGTCGGCATCCTGCTCAATGGCACCTGATTCACGAAGGTCGGAAAGTTGTGGCTTTTTACTTCCTTGAGCCGTACTACGGGTTTCAACCGAACGGTTAAGCTGTGAAAGTGCAATTACGGGGATATTTAATTCCTTGGCCAAACTTTTTAAAGAACGGGATATGCTCGATATTTCCTGTTCGCGGTTTCCTCCTCCTTTTCTATCGCCTCCGGCAGTCATCAATTGAATGTAGTCAATAATTACCATATCAATATCGTACTGTGCTTTTAACCTTCGGCATTTGGCCCGAAGTTCAAATAGCGACAAGGCCGGTGTGTCATCTATATAAATAGGTGCGGTTATGAGTTTGGAAATCCTTGCATTCAACTGCTCCCATTCAAAATTTTGCAATTGTCCGCGCCTGAGCGCACTTGCCGACAATTCGGCCTCCGAAGCAATTAATCGCGCAACCAACTGATCGGCAGTCATTTCCAAGGAGAAAAGCGCAACAGGTTTTTTTGATTCTACCGCCATATTACGAGCCATAGAAAGCACAAACGCTGTTTTCCCCATTCCAGGACGGGCAGCAACAATTATAAGGTCACTCCTTTGCCATCCTCCGGTAAGTTTATCCAGATCAACAAAACCGGAAGGTACTCCCGAAAAGGAACCATCGTTTTTACGGGCATTATCAATTTGGTTCAGCACTTTATGCACCAATTCAGGCATAAGTTGGGCCTTTTTGCGCAAGTTGTTTTCGCTTATCGAAAAAAGGCTGCTTTCGGTTTCATCCAACAAATCGAAAACATCGGTTGAATCCTCAAATGACTTCCGAATGGTATCTGTCGAAATTTTTATCAGCTCACGTTGAAGGAATTTTTGCTTTAAAATACCAACATGAAATTCGATGTTGGCAGATGAGGCAATGCGCGACGTAAGCTGGGTGATGTAAAACGGGCCTCCCGACAGCTCCAACTTGCCCATTGACCTGAGCGCGTTAGTAACTGTGAGAATATCAACAGGTTCGTTGTTATGAAAAAGGTTGCTGATAGCTTCAAAAATAACCTGATGCGAATCCTTATAAAAAACTGCTGGAACCAACATGTCAATAACAGCAGCCACAGCATCTTTTTCAAGCATCAATGCCCCTAATACTGCTTCTTCGAGGTCAATTGCTTGAGGTGGCAATTTCCCATGTTCCTGAAAAGCATCCCTTCCAATTGCGGGCCTTTTTAATGCTTTACGCGAAGCAAAATTCGCTGTTTTTTCATTCTCGTCCATACGTGCCAAAATTAACCATTTTTCAAGCTCCAATCCATTGGCTTTGGATAATAATTTATTAACAAACCAAAGACTTTGATTGGTGAATCTGTTGCGAAAAGTATTTTTTTTGCCACAAAGCTCCACTCTGAATGCCCAATAGGACTTCAGCATAAGCCCATCGACCGAAAAGTCAGCACAAATCTGATTACTATGTTTGATATTGGAATTTGGAAATATACGACAAAGAAAAGCAGCTAATAGATGAATTAGCAACCCTATATTTATACCAACAGACCGTTCAAGTAATTTGAATTATAACCCACCTATAAGTTTTACTTTTTCTGGAAGAATAGAATCTGTAAATAACACTGCACAACTTTTCGCAAATAAGACTGTACATCATTTCGCTATATTTTTCGACCTATCCTTTCTGTTTGATGCTATTTTTCCAACCTGGAAGGTTAGCCTTATGTACCCACACAAATCAAACGTAAATATATTTTACACTTGTAAAATTTCGCTCGTACAAATATTATTTATTTATATAACTGATTTACAACACCATAAACATAGTATTTTATATAATACAAATATTTTTTATCGAAATAGTGAAATATTTTTCCATAATCAGTTACTGTTTATATCCATATATATTAATTTAGTGAAGGAAATACTTACTGATAGTAAATTTTTTTTACACAATGAAAACTCTCGTCTCCTATATAGCCCTCTCAATCCTGATTCTCGCAGTAAACACAGGATTTGCCCAAACAACTGTTACAGGTCATGTTTTTGCCGAAGTTGTTGAATCAGTAAGCGCAAGCCAAACATCACAAACTTCCTTTTCAATACAAAGAAACCAAACATCGGGCATCGATCTTGGTCAAATAGAAATAAAAAGTGCAGCTTCAGCAACTTGTTCCTTGATTTTAAGCAAAGCTAATTTTACAAACAACAGCAATCAAAGTTTTGCTTTGAACACTTCAGCTTCGAGCACACAAAGCCTTAAAGGAAATGCAATCAACGGATACCAATCAATAAACCTTCAATGCCAACCAGACAAAGCAATGTTGGCTCAAAGCGCTTCACAATATCAGGGTGAAGTAAATATAGTACTCGCTTACAACTAAAATAACACTACGTGCAAAATAATGATTGAGAGTTATTTTTGATTAGCAGCATTAAAATAAAACCAGCAAAGCGACCTTATCAAGGCTGCTTTTTTTTATGTATATTGAAAAATAATACCAAATGTAATCGACAAATAACACTGCTCAACTTATTGTAAATATGACTGTACATCATTTCACTATATTTTTCGACCTAGCCTTTCAGTTTGATACTGCTTTTTCAATGTGAAAGGTTAGCCTAATGCACCCACACAAACCAAACGTAAATATATTTTACACTTGTAAAATTTTGTTTATATAAA
>CAJAXK010000194.1 GCA_903946925.1 uncultured Bacteroidales bacterium
AGAGCCTTCCGAACCGGTTTTTCCCCAAGTAAGAACTTTCTTGCGAAGGACCGGCCTTATAAAAATACAATAGCGGTTCTTAGCCGGAGGTATGTGCGGAAGGCATGCGCGTAGCAATACACAGCAACTAGAAAGGCTTGGAATTGTGCCATCTCACATGCCTTGTATTGCGGGAAGATACCTTCGGATTAGAAACGCATTGTATTTTTATCAAGCCTTGATTTTTTGTTACTTTTTGATCAAGCAAAAAGTAAGAGAAAGAGAATGCTTTAAATACAGTAATAACTATCATGAGTATATATAGTATTTATTTTTAGCAGATTATAAGGCAGCACATCAAATATATATACCCCATTTGATAATCGTGGGTGGTTTGGATTGGCAAATTCACAGTGTTATTTTACATATAAGCGATGTGCTTGTTTTTCAACAGCTAACACTTGTCCAAAATCTGTTATTGCCAATCAAGAAATATTGTATCTTCGCTTTTTTAATGCAATAAATTTTTTTAAAGGCATGTGGAAATTTCTGGTCAGATTTATCTTTCGTAACCGCCCCGGAATCCTGATAACAATTGGCCTGCTTTCAATTGTAATGGCCTGGCTTGGAAGTGGGGTGAAGCTCTCGTACGACAATTCGCGTATGCTGCCGGGAAACGACCCTGCCGTGATTGAGTACGATGCGTTTAAAAAAAGGTTTGGCGAGGATGGGAGCGTACTTGTTATCGGTGTTACCAATCCCGATATGTTCAAGTTGGATGAATTCAATGCATGGTACGATCTTACAGCCGATATGGGAAAAATTGAAGGCGTAGAAGGTGTTACTTCGATAGTAAAAGCTGCAAATATTGTTAAAAACGACAGCTTGCGCAAATACGATTTCCTTCCGCTTGTTGCCTCAAAGCCTACAACACAAGCCGAAGTTGATTCGCTAAAAGAAAAAATACTCTCGCTAAAATTTTACGAAAGCATACTTTATAACCCCAAATCGCATACTTATTTGCTGGCGGTAACGCTGAACAAACAAAAGCTGAACGATAAAGGGCGGTTGGTTATTACCGATAATATTGTAAACCGCGCCAATGCTTACGCTGAAAAAACCGGGCACGAACTGCATTTTTCCGGTTTGCCTTACATCCGTTCTATAATGGCGCGAAAAATCCAAAATGAACTTTTCCTGTTTGTTTTCCTATCCATACTTATAGCTGCTTTTGTTCTGTTCCTCTTTTTCAGGTCGTTTAAGGTAGTGGCCAGCTCATTGGTGGTGGTGGCCATAAGCATAATTTTCACACTTGGGCTTGTTGGGCTTTTCGGCTTTAAAATTACCATACTTACTGGGGTAATACCCTCACTTATAGTGGTAATTGCCATCGAAAACTGTATATACATCCTAAACAAATACCATTGGGAATACCGCCAGCATGGCAATAAAATACTTGGGCTTTCGCGGGTAGTGCAGCGTATAGGTTTTGCTTCGTTGATGGTAAATACAGCCACAGCTACAGGTTTTGCTGCTTTTATTCTGGTATCCAATCAAATGCTGCGCGAATTTGGCATCATTGCTGCCATCAGCATTATGGTTGAGTATATATTGTGTATTTTACTGCTGCCAATCATGTTCAGTTACATGAAACCGCCAACCGAAAAGCACCTTAAACACCTTAACAACAAGATTTTCAGTGGTATTTTAGACAAAATCATTTATTTGATTCAATATCAGCGCAAATGGATTTTTTCGATTGCCGGCATACTTTTGGTTGTTGGCATTATTGGAATGCTTAATATGCGCACTTCGGGCAAGGTGGTGGACGATATCAGTACGAAAAACCCACTTTACAAAGATTTGAAGTTTTTTGAACATGAATTTGGCGGTGTGATGCCTTTCGAAATATCCATTGACACCAAGAAAAAGAAAGGTGTAATGAAGCTTTCGACCATTGAGAGGATTGATGAACTGCAGGAGGCTATTTTAAAAAACGAAGAATTCTCGAAACCATTATCGGTAGCCGAATTGGCAAAATTTGCAAAACAGGCGTATTTTAACGGCAACCCCGAAAGGTACAGTTTGCCCAATTCGCAGGAAAAGAATTTTGTGCTTTCGTATTTGCCGCGCAATGCCGGTGGGCAAAAGCACATGTTGAGTTCATTTATTGATAGTACCCAGCGTTATACAAGGGTAAGTTTTCAAATGGCCGATGTGAGCACTAACGAAATGAACCGTTTGCTTGGCATTATAAAGCCGCAAGTGGCCGAAATTTTCCCAAAAGACGAATACGATGTGCAGCTTACCGGTAACAGCTTGGTGTATGCCCGGGGCACCGAATTCCTAATAAAACATTTGCTGGAGAGCGTGCTTATTGCTATCGGATTTATTTCGTTGCTTATGGCGCTGATGTTCTCCAGTGTCCGTATGATCGCCGTTTCCATGATCCCAAATATTATCCCACTTATTATTACTGCGGCAATCATGGGGTTTACTGGCGTTCCGGTAAAACCATCCACCATTATTGTTTTTAGCATTGCGTTGGGTATTTCGGTAGATAATGCTATACAGTACCTTTCCAGGTACAGGCACGAGCTTAAAGTTACTGGTAACGATATTGGCAAATCAACCATAAATGCTTTGCGCGAAGCCGGTTTCAGTATGATTTATACTTCCATTGTGCTGGTGCTAGGCTTTAGCGTTTTTATGGTCTCCAGTTTTGGAGGCACACAAGCATTAGGCATGTTGGTTTCCACAACCTTGTTTATAGCTATGTTTTTCAACATCATGGTATTGCCATCCTTGTTGCTTGTACTCGATAAATTTGCAGTTACCAAAGCTTTCAAAGGCGAACAGATTATCGAAATTTACGATGAGGAAAATGGCGACAGCGCAGAAACTGCTGAAGAAAAACCCTAAAGTTCCCACATCTAAAACCAAAATGAAACAATCAGATTGTAAATCGCACTAAAAACAGTCAACCATTTAACATCGTACATCCCGCAATCCGCAATCCGCAATCCGCAATCCGCAATCCACAATCCCAATAACTCCCTAAAAACTAAATCTATGAAAGGTATTATTCTAGCCGGCGGTTCCGGTACCCGTTTGCATCCCCTTACCTTGGCAGTAAGCAAACAGTTGATGCCGATTTACGACAAACCAATGATTTACTATCCACTGTCGGTGCTAATGATGGCTGGCATACGCGAAATCCTGATCATCAGTACTCCTTACGATTTGCCAAATTTCGAGAAATTGCTTGGCGATGGTGCCGAATTGGGCTGTTCATTCACTTATGCCGAACAAGCCATACCCAATGGGCTGGCACAGGCTTTTGTTATTGGCGAAAAGTTTATCGGAAACGATAAAGTTGCCTTGATACTTGGCGATAATATTTTTTATGGCACCGGTCTGCAGAAGCTTATCCAGGAGAACAATGACCCTGTTGGCGGAGTGGTATATGCCTACCATGTTTCGGATCCCGAAAGGTACGGCGTGGTTGAGTTCGATAACGATTTGAATGCTATTTCCATTGAAGAAAAACCCACTCAGCCTAAATCGAATTATGCCGTTCCCGGACTGTATTTTTACGATAACAGCGTGGTTGAAGTAGCCAAAAACATTAAACCAAGCCCTCGTGGCGAATACGAAATTACAGATGTTAACCGCTACTATTTGGAGCAGGGCAAACTCAAAGTTGGCATACTGAGCCGAGGAACCGCATGGCTCGATACCGGAACATTTTCCTCGTTGATTCAAGCTTCGCAATTTGTTCAGGTTATCGAAGAACGGCAAGGCCTGAAAATTGGTTGCATCGAAGAACTTGCATACAGGAATGGGTTTATTGATAGGGCACAATTGGAAAAAATTGCCAAACCATTATTGAAAAGTGGATATGGCACCTATTTGATGAACCTCCCCGAAATGGAATAAATAGCAGAAAATGAACCCAATACAGGATATTCAGTTCCGCCTCGATGAAGCTTTCAGTGGGATACGGTTTCCAGCGTATCCCGCTGACCTTTACGATCCTATTGTTTATACACTTGCCTTGGGCGGAAAGCGTATGAGGCCGTTGTTGGTATTGGCTTCGTGCCAAATGTTCGGTGGCGAAATTAACGATGCCATCAACCCCGCTATCGGCATTGAACTGTTCCATAATTTCACTTTGTTGCACGATGATATTATGGATGCCGCCCCGCTGAGACGCGGCAAAGAAACTGTTTATAAAAAATGGAATTCCAATGTTGCTATTTTGGCTGGCGACACCATGTTCGCTTTGGCCAATAAATATATGTTGCGTACCCGTCCACAAGCTATTTCACAGGTGGTCGAACTTTTCAACCAAACAGCGATTGAGGTTTGCGAAGGGCAGCAGTATGATATGGATTACGAAAAACGCGTGGATGTAAGCATTGCCGATTATATCGAAATGATCAGGCTCAAAACTGCCGTGCTCCTGGCTGCAAGCCTTAAAACCGGGGCAATTATTGCCAATGCGCAACCTTCGGATTGCGAGCATATTTACAATTTTGGGATTAACATTGGATTGGCATTCCAGTTGAAGGACGATTTGCTGGATGTGTATGGCGACCAGGTAAAATTTGGTAAAGTAAGCGGTGGCGATATTATAGCTGGAAAGAAAACATACCTGTACCTTAAAGCCCTCGAATCATCTGGCACTGAAAGCAGGTATTTTAAACAGCTTTATACATCCAATTCGCTTAGCAATACAGAAAAAGTAGAAAAAGTCAGGGATATTTTTGATCAGTATAATATAGAACAGCACACACGCAAGCTTATTGACGACTACTATCAAAAAGCATTGCACAACCTTTCATCTATTAGTTTACCAGTCGAGGCTATGGAATCCCTGAGGGATTATACGGCTGGGTTGATGGAAAGGGAGAGATAATCCAAGAAAATTAAGATTTACGCTTTCCTATACTTCATAAAATATGTGTCCACATGTAGAGTAGCTTTTTCGCTTTTAAATAATTGAAAAATGAGTCCATTCTGAAAAGTATTTTTTTGCCACAAAGTGATACACTGAGTGCCACACTGAGCCTGCCGATGTGCTTGCTGAAGTGGCACAAAGCCACTAAGTTTACTCATACTTGCTTGTTTTTAAAAGAATTCGTGAAATCGCTTCGCTAAGTTCACTAAGCCTATAGCACTGATTAACAATACTCTGTGTGCCTCTATGTCCTCTGTGCCTCCGTGGTTATTTCTTTTTTAGGGTTATCAGAGCGGACTCAAATCTATATGCGACAATTTACCCCGTTTTTAGTATAACAATTAGGGGAACAAAACAAAATAATAAATCCAACGAAATGAAACAATCCCACTTTGGCCGATACGTGCTGCCTTTTGCGCAATGGTATATATTCATGATTTTTACCGCCATTGCCTTCGATTATTTCCTCCACAGGTTTCAATTGGTTTTCGTTGGCCGGTATCTGGGTTTTGTAGGCACGGTACTTATCGTTATTTCGTTTTTGTATTCCTTGCGCAAACGCCGCTTAGTAAAATCGGGTTCGCCCAAAAAACTGTTAGCCATGCACGAATATCTTGCATGGTCGGGATCCATACTTTTGTTAGTTCATGCAGGCATACATTTTAACGCAATATTGCCTTGGCTGGCAGTATTTATGCTATTGGTCAATGTAGCAAGTGGATTGGTGGGCAAATTCCTGTTAAAGGATGCCAATGAAGCCTTGGTTGCCAAACGAAAGGAAATGGCCGATTCTGGTTTGGGCATTAGCGAAACCGACAAAATACTGTTCTGGGATTCCATCGCAGTTGATATGATGAAAAAATGGAGGGTTGTCCACATGCCTATTTCGTTACTTTTTGTGCTTTTTGCACTTTTGCATATCTTTACCATTATAATGTATAGCAAATGAGAAATACCTTTATAGCCATAGCCGTTATCCTCACTTATATCTTGTTGTTCAACAAGTACCCACATGCCATGCTCAATCCTGGCGAACTTGTTAAAGGCCATCAGACCATTCACAATAAGTGCAATTCGTGCCACGAACCTTTTTGGGGGATACCCAATGATAAATGTACCGCATGCCATAAATTGGGGGAAATTGGCAAAACCCGGACTGACAGCACTTCGAAAATAAAAACTCCGTTTCATCAACAGCTCGGGAACGAAAAATGCACCACCTGCCATTCCGACCACAATGGTATAAACCCAACTGCACTATACAGCAGTTTTGAACATACGCTTTTGGGCGAAAACGTTAAAAACCAGTGCAATAACTGCCACGGCAAACCATCCGGAAAACTTCATTCCCAACTTTCGTCCGACTGCGGAAACTGCCATAATACGGAGGACTGGAAAACCACAACCAAATTCGACCATAACCTCATTCAAGGGCTTGATAAAAATAACTGCGCGGACTGCCATAACATGCCTGATGATACCTTCCATGCTTCGTTGAAAGATAATTGTTCCAAATGCCATAATACCGACAAATGGGTTCCGGCCACTTTCGACCATTCGGCATATTTTGTCCTCGACCAGGATCATAATGCCAAATGCAACATCTGCCACCAAAACAAGGATTTCAGCACCTACACCTGCTATGGCTGCCACGAACATTCCGAAGGCAAATTAAGCGGGGAACATAACGAAAAAGGGATTTACAATTTTAGCAAATGCCTTACATGCCATAAAAGCAGCAACAAACACGAAATTGAAGGATACACTAATTCGGAACACTCGTCAAAAAAGAACAAAGGCGGAAGGGAAGAACATGAAGGCAAAGAGGATGATGATTGAACCGATGGAAACAAAGCTTAACAAGCCTGAAAAATAAAGTCAAAAGTCAAAGTGCAAAGGTCAAAGTGCAAAGTGCAAAGTTAAAACCATTGATACAAGCATTAAAAATAGAGTCTGAATTAATTGCTTTGGAATTGCTATGAAAAATTAAAATGAAAAGTAAATTTATTCGGTCAAGCAACTTTGAAGCTTCAGCTTGCTCAGTTCATCGCTTTTGCCTTTTTGCCATTTGCCTTTTGAAGTTTCGGCAAGCTCAACTCATCGCCTTTGCCCTTTGCCTTTTGCCCTTTACACTTTGACCTTCTTTTAGTTGTATTCTTTCAGGATTTTATGAAAAAACGTTATTGTAAGAGAATAGCAACAAATTTAACAACAAATAAATCAAATTCCCATGTCTATCTGGCGCGTAATCCTTTGTATCATTTTCCCACCGTTAGCTGTAATTGACAAAGGCTGTGGATCCATATTAATAGTTTTTATCCTTACGCTTTGTGCTTGGATACCGGGTGTGATTGGGGCGTTGGTGATATGTAACAAGCGGTAAGCGAGGGGTAAACATGAAACATCCCCTGCAAAAAACCCTTATCCTACTTTTCTTGGTTTTTGCACAAGCCTGCGGTTTGGGTGCAAATATTTCTATGTGTACCTGGAACCTGAAGGATTTTGGCAACACCAAGAATGACAGCGAGATAAAGTATATAGCAGGGATACTCATGCACTACGATATAAATGCCATTCAGGAAGTTGTGGCCATTTCGGGCGGCACCCAAGCGGTGGCAAGATTGGTTGATGCCCTTAACCGCACCGGTGCTAATTGGGATTATTGCATCAGCGACCCTACAGTTTCGTCTTCGTATAAAACTGAACGCTATGCTTTTATATGGAACAAAAGCAAGATTAGAAAGATTGGCGATGCCTGGATCGAAAAGAAATATAATTTAGAAATAGATCGCGAACCCTACTTTGCCACTTTTAGCAAGGATGGCAAAAAGTTTACGCTTGTTAATTTTCATGCAAAAACCAAAAGCAAGCAACCAGAAACGGAGATAAAGTATTTCAAATACCTGCCAGCCGAATATCCCAAGCTAAACCTAATTTTTTGTGGCGATTTCAACTTGCCAGAATCACATTCGGTTTTCGATCCGCTCAAAGCCATGGGGTATGCTTCCGTGTTGCAAGGGCAAAAAACCACCCTCCGCGACCGTTGCCTATCAGATGGTTGCTTGGCTTCTGAATTTGATAATGTTTTTTATAAAAAACATTTATTCAAAGTAATACAAAAAGGAATAGTGCATTTTTACAAGGATTTCCCCAATTTGGAAACAGCAAAAGGCATTTCGGACCATGTGCCGGTGTGGTGGGTTTTTCAGTAAGTTTAGAAATTATGCAAAGATACCTTTTTGGTATAATTATAAAAAACGCAGATAATATATATGCCTGATTAATACTACTTTGTTTACCTCTTTTTCATGGCAACTAAGCCGCGCTAAAGAGTTTTTTTGTTTTTCGAATAGGCCTCAATATCATAGATTATGCTGTAAGTTTTTTATAATTTATTTTTAATTCCCTTGTTTTTTATTTTTACATTTGCTGTCATTAAAAACCCATTAAAGCTTTTTGTTTAATTTAAGGATTAATGTTTTGAACTGAATATTATCAGTATTCCTAAACACAGAAGTAGATTGTTTATATTACTGATAACATGCGATTTAAAAATAAGCAATGTGATATTGTTTGTGCCAGATTAGACTTGTATTTGATTTTTTTATCAGTTAAATTCATTGTTTGTGCTAATACAACTAAAATTACAAATTGAATATTGGATTCATCTGCTGAAAGATAAGAATTTCAAATTCCTGTCTTTGATGAGCCCGAAGTTAATATTTTTAGTTTTTTTAGTTTTTTTATTTGATTGTACTCAAGGTCAAGCCCCAGTGTATTTAACAGAATCTCAATTGTTGAGTATTCAAAACCTGCAATATCCGAATGTAAACAGTTATCTTCAAAATATTGGCTGGACGAAAGAAACGGATAATGTTAACCAAACGAAAGACTATTTTTCTTATAATTTAGATTTTTCTGTGGAGAAATGGCAAATAAAAACTACCAGTTCTTTCGAAGGGTATTTGTTTTTGTATTATAAACAAGGGATTCCAAATCTTGTAATATACCAAGCATCATATAGCTGTTATGATAAAGTTATAAAATCACAAGGCAATGGTATTAGAAAGGATATCTCAAATAGAGAATTGGATGGATTTAGAGTTCAAAAACCATCTGGTATTTCAATGGAGTTTAGAAATTATAAAAACAAAAATTCATCTAAAATGCGATATTCTGTTTTAGTATTTGATCAATCTTCTCTATCAAAATTAATTCAAGTAAAAAAAGATACTGCATTCGCTGTTGCAGCAAGGCTCAAATTTGAAAAAGTTAAGAAGGAAACTGAAAAAAGGGAAGCTGAAGCAAGAGTTAAAGCTGAAGATGACGCCCGGAAAATGGCTGAAAAATCCCGTAAAGAAAAAATTGAACAGTCAAGGATATCTGGAGACAGTTTATCAAACAGAGAATTATTCGAAAGTGCAATATCGCAATATACTTTGGCGAAAAATTATTCCCTTCCTAGCGAAACAAAGATAATCAAGGAACTTGACGCCAAAATACAAGAGTGTATTGTAAAGAATAATATTTTGAAAGTCGCCGATTTGATTTTTTCTGGTGATAGTCTCCTAAAAGAAAAAAAATATTCACAATCTTTGATCAAATACAAAGAGGCACGTTCATTCCTGACTTTTAATCTGTCAGAACACATCTCTTTTTCAAATAAAAAGACTACCCTTGATAAAAAAATACTCGATGCTCAAAACATTTCAGATGCAATTGAATTAAGTTCGAGGGATCAGAGTTATAAATTATACAATCCTGAAGAATATCGGAAATTTATTACTTTAAACTATAATTATATTTATTCTATGATTTTGAATAATAAAATCTCAGGATCAATATATTATACTACAGTTATTAAATTTGACCAAAAGGGAAAAAATTTGAGCTTTGTAAAAGTAAGTTCAAGTAGTAATATTAAGTTAAATACTTATATATCCAATAAAATTGTTTCCGGATTGTTGCCGATTCAGCGCTTAAATTACTATATACCTTCAAATGAAGAAATTAAATTTAGTATAAATTGGGAAACCAAGTCATTTAAAGCAAAATATAAAAAGAAAAACATTAAATATGGTGAAAATTTCAATAATGATATTGCATGTAGCGTCCCAATTGAGCGTTTTATCAAGCAACAATCATACAAGAATGGTTCATATAAATTTGAGAAATTAGAAAAGTCCGTTAATGGACGCACTTATAGCGACTTAAGTCTGGTTAATTATAGAAATAATCTTGGTCCGGTTAAATGTCTTTATTCATTCGTATTGCCTGGGCTTGGTAAACGCATTATTACTGAAGGACAAAAAGGTGGTGGCACAATTGTTTTATTTCTAATTTCAACTGCTATTTCGGTAGGAAGTAAGATTTATTCTGATAATCAATACAATAGTTATAAAAATGCGATTAATGTTTCAGAAAAGAATACAGCTTATGATGCTGCAAATATGTCAAATAAAATTTTCTTGATTTCGGGAGGAATTGCAGCAACAATATATTTATACGATATTTTTTGGGTATTTGGCAAAGGGATAAGTAATAATAAGCAATCAACATTGTTGAAATCTCAATTGAAAAAAGCACCGATTAATTTGTTAGAATCTCCAATTAAACCTGCTATCAATGAAATCCCATAAGTTGCTCGTTATCTTTCTTTGTGTCTTATACATTTTATCTTGTAAAAAAGATGTGGTATCATGGGATTTGCCTAAACTTCCAGAGGTAAATACTCAGGACGTGAGTTCTATTCTTGACAGTACTGCTACTGCTACTGGTATCGTTATTCAAGATGGTGGCACCATGGTTACAAAACGTGGTATCTGTTACAGCCGTTCTACTAATCCTAAAATATCTGACGATATGGTTGAGGGTGGAAACGGTGAAGGCTCTTTTATTTGTAATTTGAAAGGCCTTGTACCTAAGACTGCTTATTTTCTGAGGGCGTTTGCTACAAATAAGGTGGGCACAACCTATGGATATGAGATCGGATTTGTTACAAAAGGAGTCCCTACAGTTACAACCAATTCCGTGGGTTTTATTGATGCAACAACAGCTCAAAGTGGAGGTTCAATAAGTTCCAATGGCGGATTGGAAATCACGCAAAAGGGGATTTGTTATGCTACAATCCAAGCCCCAACAATTGGGGATAATAAAATAATTAGTGGTAGCGGATCTGAAAATTTTATTTCAAATCTTATTGATTTATCTCCAATTACTACTTATTTTGTACGTGCTTTTGCAATCAATTCCATCGGTATTTCTTACGGAAATGAAGTGACCTTCACAACTAGTGCTCTTGTTCCAACTCTTACTACCGAAAATCCTTCTTCTGTCACAGCAACCTCGGCAGTTACAGGTGGTAATATAATAAATGATGGAGGTGCCCCAGTTACAGAAAGAGGCCTTTGTTATAGCACATCTGCTAATCCGACAACACTAAACACAAGTATCAATTGCGGTAGTGGGATTGGGACATATGTTGAAACTATAAATGGTCTTTTGCCGAACACTACATATTACGTAAGAGCATATGCTAAAAACACTGCTGGGACTGCTTATGGTAACCAAATTAGCATAAAAACTTTACCTGAGCCGCCAACCGTAACCACTACAACTGCATCTTCCATTACTGCAAATGAAGCCGTATCAGGAGGAAATGTAGAAAATGATGGAGGTTCCGCTGTTATATCAAGAGGCATCTGCTATAGTACAACTTCAAATCCAACTACAAATAATAATAACATTTCAAATGGTTCTGGTAACGGAAGTTTTAGTGCTATTATTACTGGGCTATCCCCTAATACATTATACTATGTAAGAGCTTATGCCAGAAATAGCATTGGTATTTCATATGGCAACCAGATCAGTTTCACAACACTATCAATATCCGCCCCAACTGTTACTACTGCAGTTGCTTCATCCATTACTTCTTCTGGTGCTATATCGGGAGGTAATGTTACTAAAGATGGAGGTTCCACCATTATTTCAAGAGGTATCTGCTATAGCACAACCACAAACCCAAATACTAATAATAGTACCATTTCAAGTGGTTCAGGAATCGGAAGCTTTAGTGCTACCCTAACAGGATTATCCTCAAATACATTATACTATGTTAAAGCTTATGCTAGGAATAGTATAGGCACTTCTTATGGAAACCAGATTAGCTTCACTACACTTTCTGTTTCAATTCCAACTGTAACTACAACATCTGCATCTTCGATTACTTCAACTGGTGCGGTATCAGGAGGAAACGTCACTAATGGTGGAGGATCTACAGTTACATCAAAGGGCATCTGTTATAGCACCACATCAGATCCAACAACGGCAAATAGTACTATTTCCGGCGGCTCTGGCCTAGGAAGTTTTACAGTTAGCTTAACAGGCCTGTCTCCAAAAACAAGATATTATGTTAGGGCCTATGCTATAAATAATGCTGGTCCTTCTTATGGTAATCAGGTCAGTTTTACAACAAAAGCATTATCTGTAGGTGACAACTACAAGGGAGGGATAGTTTTTTATCTTGATGTTAGTGGTGATCATGGGTATATTTCTGCTTCCTCAAACCAAAGCACTGGAGCAGCATGGGGATGTTATGGCACATTATTGAGTAATTGTAATGGAACCGCTTTAGGAACGGGGCAGGCTAATACTACTGCAATCGTAACTGGGTGCACATCCTCTGGTATTGCAGCACGTATTTGCAATGATCTAACATTAAATGGCTATTCTGATTGGTATTTACCCTCTTCAGGTGAATTAGATTTAATGTACACAAACTTGAAATCAAATAATTTAGGTAATTTTACTAGCGCACAATATTGGAGTTCTACCCAATCTTCATCAACTTATGCCAAGTCAAAATCTTTTTCAACTGGTACAAATAGCACTTCCTCTGGTAAGAACTCTACTTATTATGTTCGTGCAGTAAGAACATTTTAGGAAAAACATTTGTATGGATGAAAAATATCAAATAGGCAGAAAATGAATAACTTAAACACGTGTTTATGTATATATTTTGTAATAATAGGTAGATTTGCTATCTATTATATAAGTTAAATAATAAAATAAAATTTTATGATGCAATTTGTTAAGCGCTTTTATTTACTTTTGTTTTCTGTACTTGCAATAGTTGTTAAAATAACACTGCGGTATAACTTTACTTATAATTTAGTTTTTCAGCTCAATAAATATCTTTTTATGCCTTTAAATAAAGATATTGAAAAAGAACGGAGTATTTCTCGGTTATTTAATTTATGCCTATTGTCATCAAAAAATACGTATCAACGGCCTTTTATTGCAGTATTCATTGTGCTTTTAATACTTTTTTTCAATGATGGTTTTGCGCAAAATTCTTATAGAAGGCACATAGTAATTGCTTATGATAACTCCATTGCAGCTAATGACATCAATACCACTAATCCAATCCCAGGTATATTAGAGAATTTATTGTTGAATTATAGTCAACTTGATATTCAAAATGGAAATGAAAGCAACTTAATTGCTGATCGTAAAAAAGGGAAACTTTTTTTCGATCCTGAAAAAGATGAAATATCCTTTATGCAATTTAATGACCAACTGTCCTTTATAAAAAATACAAATATTACTTGGTCAGGTTTTAAATCTGACAAGAAAAAATTGGGTCTTGTAGATACAATACCTGATTTCTTGACGGAAGTGTTTAGTGCAACTATGAACCCATCTCAGGTCACTGTTCCCAATCTTGTATTTCCATTGGTCTTGAATTCTATAGATGGGTCAACATTTGCTGAAGAGTATGTATTAATAGTTTTAAGTTCAACCTCAGTTCCTCCTACCGATTATAATAACACTGATCTTTCCAATCTCAAAAGTATTACAGGATCAAACCCGTTGTTTAATAATATTCAACAGCAGGCTGATCTTTTATCCAAGCAATATCAAAGGAAAGATTATTTCAATTTCCAATTTAGTGATGGAGGCATTTTTGGCTATTATTTAAGCCCAAAAAATGTTGAACCAGCTTCTGCTCAAACTGCGGTTTATATCGATGGTGAAATCGAATTATCTCAAAATGGTTTTAATAGCAGTGACTTTATTATCTCACCATTCGAATTGAACTATCCTCAAAGCGAAAATTTAAAGCCTATTCAAATATTTCTAACAGTAAGTAGACAAGACGAAAATAATAACACAGTTATTTTTAATGAAATTGTGCTAACACGCTTGGATAACGAAGAATGGAGTTCAGATTATGTTAAAGATGATATTTTTTTTCCTAAATCGTTGGATAATTTAATGAAATACAACTATTCAAATACCACATACACCATTCCACATTTGAAAATTGATTTGGCAGATTTGAATTATAATAAGGATTTTAATGGTTTAAAGCTTAATTTTACGATCAAATCACATGCCAAAATATCGGATAATAACGCACTTGGTTTAGTGTTTTTTATTGAAAAAATAGTGCCCTTTTCTAATGTAAGTTATAAGTCAAATACAACTCCTTTAATGATAATTTCTTTTTTTGTTTTTGTAATAGTGGTTGTTTTTGTTTTTGTATTCAAAGGGCGCCCGCAAGGCATCATGCTCATTCAAACCCCATTTACTGATAGTTATGAGTCTACAGATTATGCTGAAAATGGCAAAGGACGGTTTAGAACACCCTATCGCGAATGGACAGAAAAGGAAGATAAAAAAGGTCGCATTACAATTAACGTTAAAGGACGTTTAACTTATGCATCTATCAATAAGTTTTATAACTGGCGAGAAAAAGTCGGTTTTCCACTTCTAATTCGTCCTTTACATGAAATTAAAGCTGAAGGTTTCTTTGGCTTTGTTGAATCTAACGGTTTGCAGGCCGGAGTAAAAGATCCAATAGAATTAACTGAAAATTATGGACTTGATTCCAAAAAACGCAGATATAAAGATTTCGAATTTAAAGTCGTATTGCGTAAAGAAGATAGTTTTGTTGTCAAAAAACCGATTTATTTGAATTTTTCAGTTGAAGTATGTTCCAAAGTTAGTCATATATTGTATAAATCCTACGTACTTCAATCAGAATTGAAATATGAATTCTATTTAGGGCCTAATTTAGGCAATGTATGGGTTGGAGTTGACCCCGGAACTACAGGTTCTTGCATTGCAACAGCTACTTGTGCTGATGATATAACAATTGAAAAAATTGCCGAGCATGCAAAAATTTCGCCTTCAGTTATCAATATTGATGTTTCTAATCTTTCAGTTGTAGATTATTCATATCAGGATCTGAAAGCTGCAAGCGAATTTGGAGCACGTGCTGATGCAAGAAAAGAAACAGAAACAAGGAAAAAATTTGTTTCACTAAAAAAACTATTGGGATATCGCGATACCTTTATTCTTAAAATTTATCAGGGGAGAAAGATTTCTGTTACTTCAACTCAACTCTCCTCCTTATTGATCGAGGGAGTGATAGATGAACACAAAGATTATATCAATAATAACATGAGTACCCCAAAATTTAAAGCATTTTGCTCTCTTGACGGAAAATATTCTCCAAAGCGCTTAGCCATTGCAATTCCTAACAACTTTACTTCAACAAAAATTCAACATTTAAAAGAAAGCATAGATGGAATCCCAACTTATAAATTTGATGAGATACGTTTTATTTATGAAGCTGAAGCCATACTAATGCATCATTTAAACAGCAAAAATGCCAATATTGAAGCTCAGGAAAGCAAAGATGGTGAGATAGTTTTTGTATTTGATATGGGTGGGGCCACAATAAATGCAACTTTAGCTCGTATTGAAAAACGATTGAAAGAGGGAGATGTTATTTATAATTTGGAAATAATTGGTAAATTAGGATACGGTATTGGGGGTGATACAATAGATTATGCATTTATCAAATGGCTGTATAGCTTTAAATCTTATTATCCTACTTTAAGTTCGTCTGACCCCTTCAAAGATGATGAAAACGCAAAGGTCTTTAGAAAGAATCTGAAAAAAGCTATCTTGAATATCAAAATAGAGATGATCAAGGCATATGAAAACAGCAAAAGCCAGCAAATTCTAACTCGTGATACTTTGGCGAATTTTGCAGGTTTGAATCTTGAGATAATGAGAGATGCGGATGGAAAAGTAGATTTAAAAGACCCTTTTATGAATTTATTGAACAAAAATGGAGATAATATTATCACTTCCGATATATTTAAAACCTTGGTTTGGGATAATATAACCAAAATCGTTGAGGATGTTTTATCTCTTTGTGGAAAAACTAGTATTTCCAACTTACACACCTTGTTATTATGTGGAAGAAGTGCTAAATTCCCTTTGGTTAAAGAGACTGTTATGAATTCTTTAAAGACTAAATCAAGCTTTCATCCCAAAATTGTCGATTATGATTTACACGAAGCTAAAAGCGCTGTTGCTTTGGGAGCTTGCTATTATGGCATTCAAAAAGAATCAGTTCATTTAAGGAATATTTTCAACAATGCAGTTTTTGGTGTGAAACAGACAATGAATCCAAATAATTTTGTTTTCCATAGACTTATAGATGCAGGAACTGAATTCATGCCTGGAAATAATGGTAATGACACTCATATTTCAAAAGCTAAGGTCATAACTCAGGAAAAAAAATTTAGTTTTGACGGATTGAGAGTGAATTACTATCAGATAATGGGGGTTGATGCGAACGAAATCTTGAGCAGAAATGAACAGCATAAGTTCACCCGTATTGCCTCTATTCCGGTACAATCACCTATCGAACGTATCGAAGTATCCGTGACAGAGAAAGATAGGGTAACTTGTCGTGTAACTGATGCGAATCATGACACTTGGCTCGGAGATGCTGTTGTGCGTGACTCAGAAATTACAGATAGTAACGATGAACATTATACTTTCTTTATCAAGTAACCTGTTTAAATAAACATTTTATGAAAAAGCTGTTTTTAATAATTTTAATGAGTGCCTTCGCATTAATCACTTACGGTGCAGATAGTTATGTTCAAATAAAGGAAAATGTAAAAATAATCTTTAACAATGATACGGTCGTATTATACAAGAATGAAATTTTGCTGAAAAAGGATGATGGAAAAGTATTGTTTTTCGGTCAAGTTATTGATCTTCCTAATGAAAAAGCCATCACACTTGCCCCTGAGTTTATTAATAAGGATTTAGAAGAAAAAATTAGATCTTTAGCTCTAAATGATAGCTTTTACATGATTTCAAAACATTCAGATGGTAAAATATATCTTGATCTTAATTTTGAAATAATCAGAAATGATATTCCAATAATAATCCTAATTCCTTTTAGGGGAGAAAAAACCATTTTAAAAGAAGATAATAAGGCTTCCACTCTGTTCGAGAATTATTCTTATAAGTATATTAGAATTTCAGCTGCAGATAAAAATGGAAAACAATGTGTCTCCTCAGTTTTTATTGACCCTGCTAAGTTTGATCTGCTTTTAAAAAATAGTATCGAATTCAATGATAGCACAGCAAATTTTGAAAGCATAGTTAATCCTAAATGGAAGGATTTATTGTCGCTTGAAGAAACACAAGGGGTTAATTATGATAAAGAAACTAATATTGTAACCTTGGATAAATTTGAAGGTAAAAGCTTAAAGTTTTTAGTCCCTAATACTAATTTGACTTTTTATATTGATATTGATATACAAACAAAGGAAGGACCTTCAGTCCCGAAGTCAGGTGTTTCAAACTATAACCTTATACTATTAATCATCAATTTGGTATTGTACATATTAGGAATTTTATTCTATTTGAAATTCTTAAGAAAACCAAAATCAACTAAAAATGAACCTGATAGCACAGTCTATCTCCCTAATTCCATGAGTAGTGGAGAAATGGGAAGAGGAACAGAGGGTGGTAAAAAAGTTAACACTCACCTTGAAAAAAAAGATTCCGAGCAAAATCTTAAAATAGCAAGTGCGTTACGAACGCTTATATCAGAAGAGCTATCTAAAATCCCAACCAAAATTGATATAAAATCTTTGTCAGATAAATTGGAACAATTGAAAAATAATTCTGAAAACTCTTTTGCTGATATTAAACAAAATATTAAAAATAAGAATGGTGATGAAAGCATCAAAAATGAAATTATAAAATTAAAAACAGATAATGAGACAAAAAAAACCAAAATTTCAGATTTAGAACTTTTAATAGGAAACTATAAACTTGAAAATAATAAACTTCAAAGTGAATTAACGATTTTTGAGGAAAAATTAGAATTGAGTACACCGAAGGGAATAGTCTATTTAGGTGATTGTTCAGCATTTGTGAAGCCTAACCTACGTTTTATTTTGTCTCTATTTGAAAATGAAAAGGTTTTATTGTCATATATTGATACGGTAAAGAACTCTCACGATGCCGCTATTCTGAAAGGAATGGTAGGTAAATTTTATATGGCAAAACCTTCAGAGGGGATTGCAGAATGGATGGGTATTCTCGAAAATATCAAAATCAATGGTATGGTAATACATTCCATCAAAGATGATTTGATAAAAGAAAAAGAAAAATCAGTTATTATTGATATATTAAATAATAAGTTATTTGAAGGAGTCTATGAAAAGTACCTTGGTGCCTTGGTTCTCTTTTTCGAAGAGATACGCACTGCAAATATTGTTGGTGTAAGCAGTAAACCTTCTATTGACTTAAAAGCAAAAATACAAGAGATTTCTACAGGAGCAAATAGTGTTGGTTGTAAAGTCTTGTATCTGCCTTTATTTGAGCCACTGTCAAACCTTGATTATAATAATGTAAATATAGAAGAAGACAGTATATTGGCTGCAAATTTCACTCAATACCCCAGCGAAACAGTTATTGACGTTATTAGCTATGCCGTTAATAAAGGGTCGGATAATATATCAAAGTCAAAAGTTATAGCTAAATAACCTGCACTAAAAAGAAGAATTTATTAACGAAAATAAGTAAGAATATGAAAAGTAAATTTATTTCAGGGGTATTCTTGTTCATACTTTTGTTAAGTTTCATTACAGGGGCAAAAGCACAGGATATAAATGATGTTTTTGTTCTGGTAGATGTTTCAGGTACAATGAAAAATCAAGAATTGAACAGTGAAGCACGTTCTATTGTAAAAGAAATTCTAATTGGGAGTATTGATTTGGCAAGATACACAGGCTGGGATCTTACAGTTGGGTCTGGTGGAAGTCAGTTAATTTCGAATCCGAGACAAGTAATTCAACCAGGGACATATATCAATATAATTCCCTTTGGTGATAAAATCCGTTGTCGCAATATTGACAAAAATAAGAAACGCATTAGTAATCCGAATGATTTTGAAGGATACTTTGAAAAAACCTATGATTTTAAATATAAAGATGGTTTAACATTTTTGAGTTTGCTCAAAAGTTATGTTGCAGGTATGGCTCAACAGGAAAATATAAAAAATTGTTTTGTTATTACTATTACAGACAACCTCATTGATGAAACTGGGAGTATCCCCTATTCAAAAATAGAGAATACAATATTGAATGCTTATGATACTGAAAAAAATACTAAAGTTCAAAATATTGGCATAATAGACAAATCGATAGGGCATGAAACTTGTAAAATTGTTATGGAGAAATTCGAACAATTTGATACAAATATTTCCGTAGAAGATATTTATAAGCCAACTGACAAAAATAATGACACTATTGAAGTCACAAGTCCGGTAAAATTTAAGACTGCAAAAAATAATGGGACAAAGAAAGATCCTTTAATTAGTAAAGATTTCAAAATTGAATTGAAATGGAACGGAGGAGTTGCTCCTTATTCTTTAGTTATTCGGCAAGAGTCAACTGGGAAAAAGATATTTGATGAGTCAATATCTTCTAATTCAAGATTAATTAAATTCAATAATAGTGGATTGTACTCCGCATCTATTTCAGATGCTAAAGGTACTTTGGATACTGTGTTTATTGATCAGGCAGCTAGCTTTCCTTGGGGACTATTAATCGGGGCACTTATTTGCGCATTTATTGCTTATTACCTATTTAAAACATGGTCCGATAAGAATAATAATGTACGAAAGAAAAAATCTCAAGATAAAGAAGAAAAAGACCCTTTCCCAAATCCTGATAATCCATCTAACGGAAGTTCAACTCCTTCAGATTGGTAATTCAATTTAATAATTTAAACCTAATATTATGAAAGAAGTATTTTTTGGAGAACTAACCTTCACTGGCTGGGATCAATTGCTAATTAAACTGGCAATCTGGGTTTTCACTGTAGCTCTTGTTCTATGGCTACTAAGGTTAATAATTAATAAATTTCGAATTCCCGAATTGAATTATAAGGATGAGAAATTCTACATGGTTCGCGATTTGTTTTTACATATTACGGCTATTGAATGTTTGGTTGCTTTTATGTTTGTTTATACAGTTTATGCAGGTTTTTGGGAATGGATTGTTCGCCTCGAAAATTATGATTGGAATATTTTGGATACTTTTCTTGCAGCATCACCCCAAATATTGACCTATCTAATTATTATCATTGTTTTCTTTGTTAAACTCTACAAATTCAGACAACCTTTTAAATAGTAATAAAATGGCACAACCAACTATACTAATCGGCATAGGAACGGCAGGCAAAAAAGCCTTGGAAAACACATGGAAATTTATTTCCGAAATTGAACCTGGTAACCGGGCTAACGTTCATGTTCAATATATTTTTCTTGAAACGGATAGTGGTAACACCCATGTAATTTCTGAAGATATTGTATCTTCCAGTTTATCAATAAATGATACTGTTACTATAGTTAATAATATCAGAAACAATGGTTCAACCAGTGCTTGGCTATGTGAGGATCGGTTATTGGCAAAGAGCGCAATGGAAGGAGCAGGAGGTATGCCGGTAATGGGACGTATTTGTCTTTGGACAGACGAGAATTTTACAAAATTCCAAAATATATTAACTTCTGCACGCAATAAATTTATTGCTGATGGAGTACTTGATAATCCTGTGGTCTATGTTGTAGGAACGCTTGGAGGAGGAACTGGCTCAGGTACATTTATCGATATGGCATATTTAGTTCGCAACCAATTTCAAAATATGGTTGAAGTTTATGCCGTTTTAATGATCCCGGGTAATGAAAAAATACATAACGAACAAGTTATGTATGCAAATACAGTTGGAGCATTAAAAGAACTTTCATATTTTAACACTCCTGGAAATACCTATAACTTCAATTGGGCAAATGGAATCTCTCCAATGGGAAGCCATATGAGACCCTATGACTTGATACAACTGATTTCTACGGAATTTGATAATACCCTGGGCTATGAAACTTATGAAGAATCTTGTGTTAGCGCTGGTTTATTCTTATTTATTAATTCAGTGGGCATGCATAAAACCAGGAAAAGTACGTTAGCTGACGCTACGGGAAATATTATTATTTCAAAATATACCACATTTGGGATGTCGGCAATTCGTTATCCTAAATCACAAATAGAAGAGGGCACTGCTCTAGATATATCAAAAGACTTATTGTCAAGATGGATAAATTCTAATAATTATTATGACCAGGCTGGTAATAAATGTGAAATTAATCCAATAAAAGTAAAGTTGCATAATCAATCGGTAGTAAAATTTGAACTCCAGCTTAGAAAAATACTTGAAGATTGGTGTACGATGGTAGAAGTTGGAGACAACACAATTGAAATGGAACTTCATGAACTTGTCAAATTCCTACTCTCAGATAAAGAAAATAATGATAAAATGAATTTTCTTTATCAACAGTTCAGATCAGGAGGGAATTTTCATGCAGCATTGTCAAATAATATAAAAACTCCTTGTAATCAAATAGTTGAATATGTTTATAATACTATAACTGAGAATCTTAAAAAATATGAAAATCTTGAAGTTGCAAAGATTGAGTTAAATGCCATCTCAACTTCTATTCTACAGACTAAGGAATATTGGAAGAGTATTGGTGTTGATCCTGATCCCTCAATATGGGATTCAACCTTACAAAGTGAAATACGCGATTTGTTACCTTACCAATATAAACTTTTACCTGAGAAGAAAAATGTATATTTTGATCGTTTGAAATACGGATTATTATACAAACTAGTAATGCATGTTTTTGCTCGTACAATCTCAAATATCAAGAAAGTAATAGATGGAGAGCCAAATATCATACCAATATTCCATAGCATCAACGATAACATGAAATTGCCAAGTGTTAAGGATATGAATATTTTTATTTCCGAAATAAATAAAACTTTAAACTCAACAATTGTCACTGACAGGTCAATTCTTAGTGAAAGGAATAAACTAACTGGTAAAATGACAGCTGGTTCATCAAAAACCATGACTTTGGTTTTTGCGGATGGTAACTTCGATAATGATGTAAAAAGAACATTTAATCAATTTTACCAGCTTCGAAACAATTTGAGGCCGAGTGTAACCGATGTAACTGGAAATGCAAATTCAAACTTATGGGGATATCTTGTTAGTATTGACATCACGAAATTCAACTCTACTTTGTTTGATAATGTAACAAACAGTTACGAAGTTTCAATAAAAAACAGGAATCTGGTTGGAAACTTTAATATTCTTACAGCAATTAATCGAGATGTTAATCAGCTTGTTAATACAGAAAAAAAATCATTGATATCTCGATTACCTATTAATCCCAATAACGATGCGAGTTTCAAAGATATGGAAAAAATCCCTCGTATTATATGCGGGGATTCGAATGAAAATGTTAATGAAATTTTAACACTTTTAGCTTCAAAACAGCGATTTGAGTATAGGAATGAAAATGCGGACCGGCACACATTCGTTTATCCAGGTCTATCTAATTGGGTTGTCTTCTATAAGGAATTTGGATATATGTCCGATAACCGTAGTTTCATTCCAGTAATTGATTTTCGCCATTATTCGACTTACCAAGAAATATACAGTAATGCCTGTAAGCAACAGATCCTTTCAAATGAAATAAGAAACATTCAGGAATGGCATAGCATAAGGGTTCCATATATTAGCTTTCGAACTGTAAATGCTGAGTATAATAAGGCCGTCACGAAAGCAGATAATTTACTGTCTGAAAAGGAGTATGAATTGGCGCTTAAGTCATATCAGGAAGCTATAAATTGGGATGCTAGCCAAAATTATGCAATTGCGAAAATAAAAGAGGTAAAAACTGAATTGCAGAATGAAACTCAGACAACTAAAAAACAAAGATGTATCACAATTGGCACTAAATATATGAATTCTAGAGCATATCTTATTGCACGAAGCTACTTCGATAAAATTCCTACTTGGGATGCCTTCGTAGATCTACAAATGCAAATTATTAATCAAGCTCAAACAGAATGTAATAACTTGGTTTCGAGAGGTGATGATATTTGTATAGATGCTGTACCTCAATACAATAATGCGATAAAAATTGGAGATAATAATTTACGGCAAGTCGCACTTACTAGAATTACACAAGCTCGTGATTGTTATTCAGAAGCTTTATTAAAAGTTCCAGGTAACAGCGAAATTGAAGAAAAAATAATAGTATTGAATAATTATATCAACGCTTAATCTTAGAATCATGCTACTAGATATAACAAAAGAAGGTGCAAATCTAAAAAAAAGGATTTTGCTAAAAAAAGCTGGCTCACTAAGGAATATATTTATATTGGCAGCTTCATTGCCAATTCTTGCTATCTATTTAGTGATGCTCATTTCTCCAAGTCAGTCCTACGAACCAAAGGATTATGTCGCATTAGTACTTAGTCAACAAGGGGATGGAGTTGCACAAGGCTCTGCAATTTTAGTAGCCTCAGCAAATGGATCAACTTCTTCATTCCATTTGCTTACAGCCAAACATGTGGTCGCTGGAAATAAAGTTGGAGACAAGGTTTATTTGAATTTTAAACAGCTAAATGATGGAGAAGGCTTGGAATGTATTGCAAAAATTGTCTGGTTCAGCCCTACTGAAATTTCCGTCCAAAATCCAATCTCCTTTACAGAAGATATTGCAGTATTGGAAATTGAAAATGTACAAATATTACCCAAAAATTTCATCGGCTTACCTATTGGAAATTCTGATAATGTGAAAGTAGCTTCTGATGCCACTTCCTATGGATATCGGCAATTTCAGGCAGGGGATCCTGAGTTGACTGTTGCTTCCTGTAAAATTTCCAACCTAGAACCGAGTCTTAATGGCGTAAAGTGTCCCTCTTTATTTCGTGTTGATGGTAATATTCTTCCAGGCTTGAGTGGAGGACCACTCGTATTACTGGATAAAGAGGGTGCAAATGCTGAAATAATCGGTATTAATGTAGCAACTTATGCAGAAGGGGAAAACAAAGGATATAGCTATGTTCTGAAAGTGAAAAATGCTGAGCAATTTATGATCAGTAAGGGGTTCACTAAATTGAAAAATTGAGGGGGTAGCCAACTCCGGATTTTTTTTTACGTAAAAGTCGCAAAGATTCACTGTTAATAATGCTTGACAAATTTTTTATGACACACTACTCTATGTTAGGGGTTTTAATTGAATATGATCAAAGAATCCATTGGGATTTTATATCCCCTTAAAATAACAAGATTTAACATTCTGAGCTAATTTTATAATATCAATTGATATTATAAACATGAAGAAAGTGTCATAACTAGTGAACATAGCGCACAGAAAGTTACATGTTTTTTTTGTTCTGATTTGCAATTTCGGGTTTGGGCGCATTTGGATATGTCAATTTAATAGCTCAAAAATCGAAAAGTGAAACAATCCATGTTTTTTTAACCACAACGCTTTATTTTTATTTTCTAATGCAGATAACGGCAAAATGGGTTTTCCAATGTCGAAAACAGTATTGAATCATTCCATATTTCTTATATATGCAATGCCTTATTTTTAATAGAAGAAAGTTGTTTTGCTGCAAACAACAATAATAAAGAAAAGCATAATACAAGAAATAACCACCATTCTGTCGGTTTTACACTCCTTAAAAACAATGATGAATTAAGTTGTACAATCAAAAGAAAACTAAATATTATAATCATGGCCTCCGATAACCAACCAATTACAGGAAAAGGACAACAGGTAATTTATAAGGTTCCGTTCTCCTATATACTAATTTCTTCCGATGTTATTTTGCGTTTTATTTGTCTCTGGATGTATAAATCTCAAAATATCAATGACTGGCTGTTCTGGTTATCACAAATTATATTCATTCCACTACTAGAGTTTTTTATATTCATGTTCACCAATTCTCAAGCAGTAGAACGAATAAAAAAATCCAAACTATTAAATGAGAAGTTTACACTTGAAGTGGAAGGTAATGCTCAATCAGTTATTTTTTGCTTAACTGCATTTGCTATTGGCATATTCACATCATGGACACTTTTTGCAGATTTTACTATTGGAATGCAGATTTTTCTTATTACAGGAACAATTGTTGTTTATGGATTTTATATTTGGGTATTATCCTCAATATCTTTTGGTAGGGTTAAAAATGAAAATTCAACCCGTAAAGAAGAGCATAAAAATCAGAATTATCCTGAAATATTTTCGGTTGATGGAAACGATGAAAAATTAGTTGAACTCGAAATTTCACTAACCCAGTTTTCCAACAAAGTTGATACCTATACCCTCGAAAGTGCTTTATTAGGTGCTTTGTCTTTTTCCGGTTTCCTTGCAATCCTATCACTGGATAACAGTGTTGTCAATAATATACAAATATTACTATCCCAGTTTTCCGCAATTTTCAATAGTTTAATTGATCTAAATTTCAATATATTACCTTTACCTATTCTTAACCAACAAACAATAATATCGCTTCTTGCTATTGAATTAATCATTTGTTCATTTTTCTTTTTATTAGTGATTGTTTCAAGAATTCGATTCCATGATACTTTATGCGAAGCCGAGCTTTATATAAAAACATCTAGAGAATTAAATAATAAAGAAGAAGAATATGACATTATTTATCACCAATCACCCTCAGAATCTATAAAAGAGAGATTGGCCTTTCTGAGTGCAGAAATTACAAAAAAACTAAATATCGGAACAAAAAGAAAGAAAGAATTAGAAAGTATTATCAATTACCTTAAATCCGCAAACAAAAGTTAATCAGTCTGGTTTGACCATTTTTTGAAAATATTTTAACTTTTTGGCAGTAGAATCAGCAAATATTGGGTAATTTTTTCAGCCTGGTAGAGTGAATAAGTATCGCAAACTGATTTTA
>CAJAXK010000195.1 GCA_903946925.1 uncultured Bacteroidales bacterium
CTGCATCTTTATCTTCAGCCTTCATGCGGCCATGAACCATGCATAAAGTGTATTGAGGAGACCGGAAGACCTGCTTCAGGTGGTCAAATCCTTCGGTAAGGTTCTTTAAGTCAAGGGTTTCCGATTCGTCAATTAAAGGGTAAACAACATAGATTTGGCGGCCAAGGGCGATTTGCTGCCGCATGAAATTATATACCTTCTCACGGCCTGATTCATAAAAATGATAGGTTTTTATTGCTTTTCGCCCAGGTGGCAACTCGTCAATTACCGAAACATCCAAATCCCCATAAACAGTCATAGCCAAAGTACGGGGGATTGGCGTTGCAGTCATTACCAATACGTGTGGCGGGATTTCACTTTTATTCCACATTTTTGCCCGCTGCGCCACGCCAAAGCGATGTTGTTCATCAACTACCACTAATCCAAGGTTGTTGAATTTAACTGTATCCTCAATTAAGGCATGTGTTCCAATAATTATGTGCAGGTCACCAGATTGAAGCTGAGGATGGATTTCTTTTCTTCTCGACTTTTTGGTGCTGCCAGTCAGCAAATCAACTTTTATTTCCATCCCATCCAATAGTTTAGAAATGGTGGAATAATGCTGGTTTGCAAGTATTTCGGTTGGAGCCATTAAGCAAGCCTGAAAACCATTATCGAGTGCGATCAACATGCACATTAAGGCAACTAATGTTTTGCCGCTGCCCACATCGCCTTGCAACAAACGGTTCATCTGCTTCCCCGATCCCATATCCATGCGGATTTCGCGGATTACTTTTTTTTGGGCATTGGTAAGTTCAAAGGGTAGGAATTGATTGTAAAACCCGTTAAAATGTATGCCAATATGGGCAAAAATATTTCCCCTTACAGTTTCTTCCCGGTTATTTTTATAGCGGAGAAGCCTGAGCTGTATAAAAAAAAGCTCATCGAATTTGAGCCTTGCTCTGGCTTTTTCCAATATTTCGGTATCATTCGGGAAATGGATATTCAACAGAGCATCTTCTCGACCCATCAATTTGAGTTCCTGAAGGATTGTATTGCTTAAAGTTTCGGGTACAACCCCTTTTAATTGGGAGATAAGTGAGTGCATTATTTTGGATAATGCGCGGGTAGCCAATCCATTAAGCTTCATCTTTTCGGATGAATTGTATATTGGATGGAGCGGGTCGGAAGGCTGTGCAATAAATTCGGCTATGGATTCCACTTCGGGATGTGAAATATTATAACGCCCATTAAACAAAGTCGGTTTACCAAAAATTACCCATTCGCTGCCCAAGGTAAATTTATCTTTAACCCAACTTATTCCCTGAAACCATATTAAATCAATTGTTCCAGTATTATCCCGAACCGTAACAACCAACCGTGAGGCCTTACCCTGACCAAGCAACTGAACATCAACTATTTTACCCCGAATTTGAAGATAAATATTTTCGGAATTAATTTCAGCAATAGGCATAAACCGGCTGCGGTCCACATGCCTAAAAGGGTAATAGGTCAGCATGTCGTAATAGGTGCTTACACTGGCATCCTTTCGTAGCAGTTCGCCCCGTTTGGGGCCAACCCCTTTAAGGAATTCGATAGGTGTTTGCAACAAATCAACAGACATTCCCGGTTTTTTAGCGGTTTTTAAGATTCAATTATCCTGCAATCGTAGTACTTATTCGATTGCTTAACCAATACAAAAGTATAAAAACAAAAGCAACTCTCCATACATGAAGAGTTGCCAGTAAAATAAGTGTTTTTTTAAGCGGTTGTTTTTTAAACAAGTATGGCTAACACTTTAGTATTCCCAAAGTTGTTGCTCAAAGTTGAAAAGGTCTTCTTTAATCCTTTCCGATTCAAGAATGGCATCCATGCCAGTGGCGTATTCATTTATATTCCTGTCGTATTGATTGTCAACTTTGTAGATATAACTACTGAACATCCGTTTCCAGAAAAAGTCATCGTAAGTCATTCTAGCAGCACCGTTAAACCTATTGAAAACATCATTTTTGGCTAAAATAGGCCTTGCTTCTGGAAAATAAATCCAAAAAAGTGCATTTGCGCCTCTATAGCTACCATCTTCATTAAATTTATCGATCACAGGACAAATCCCAATAATTCTCACTTCGAGCATTGAACGTTGTTTATCAAAAAACCAATCTTCTTTAATTCTAATTTTTTTGATGTCGGCAACTTCTAATTTTTTGTAGATTACGGTATCAAAAAATTCATAAGGGGGATATGGCCGTTGCTGTTTGCTGGAATCGGCTGTTTCAACTTTTGCCATCAATTCTTTATAGGAAATTGGCAATATAAACTCATCGGTAGGGGAGGTTGCATCGTAAGCTGTAAGGGTTGTTTCCTTAACGGCATCAAGGATAATTGTCATGAAACTACGCCAGTTGTTATGTGGCACTTCAGGGTAATACATCGGCTGGTTCATTTTTTCGCGCATGTCAATTACACGCCAAACGCGTTTATCCCAGATATAATCTGCCTTTCTGATCCAGGGATAAGCCACAGGTTTTTTGTCCACCTTCTCGGACTTGTCAACTACCCCATCACGGGGAGCACTGCTGGTTACAGGTTGTGCATTGCCACCAATTGCTATAAAAAGCAACAACAAAACTAAGACCAGAAAATTATTTTTCATTTGTTGGGTTTTATTTTTTGCTATCAAATGTATTGCCTGTTTTAAACCAATGTTTTGAAACATTTTTTTGGTTTACAGTTCAGGGCTGTTATTGAATTGTAAGTACAATTGAATTGAGTTTACGGTTTTTACCGTCTGGGCCTTTCGCATAAATATCCTCGAAGAACACTTTTTGGCCACGGCGAACGCCTTTAATAAATTCCCGCATTGGATTTGTAAGTGTGTTGCCATTACCAGGAATATCAACAACATCTCCTTTTGAAATACCAGAGAACTTAAACGAGGTTATAATAAAGTTAAGGTTAAACTCAAAATCGGCGGGCATACGTGGAATAATACCACCGGCGGCTAATAAATTATCCCTATTCACAACACCGCCATTACTATTTGCAATATATGCTACCGGATCGGGAACGTCCTTAACCCGATATTCAACAGCTCCCATACTTTTCATCCGGTCTCCAAGTTTTGCATTTACCGAAACTGTTGCCTTGCCTCTGGTGGTAGGCCTTACAACCCATGCATTTCCGCTTCGGGCTATAGTTCCATTCGAAATAGTTGCATTTATCTGATCAGGGGAAACACCTCCTGCCGATATTGATACAGGATTGTCAACCCCGATGTAGAAAACATTCATTTGAGTGGCAGAAACAGATAAGGATGGCGGGGCGACAATATATTCGAACTTAACAGGAGCCGCTTCAATTGTACCATCAGGTTTTTTTACATTAACAGTACCAGTAACAATTTTGGGGCCTGGTGAACTGGCAGGAAGGGATACTTTTATAACCCCGTCAACACTTGTTCGCATACCACCAATATTTGCAGTAAAGCTCTGTTTACTATCCATAGCAGTAACAAAAACCTCGGCTTCATAATTCTCACCTTGGAAAACGTATTGGCTTTTTGGTACAACGGTTGCACCTACTTTATCAATCTTAAAATCCGCTTCACCAATTTTACTTTTTAAATGGGTGATTACATCAAGTTCAGCGTTTTGTACCTCATTTACCAGTTTGTTGAGGATAGTAACATTGGCGGCTAAAATGGTGTGATAAAAATTATACATCTGCCAGTTTAATTTTTGACGCGAAGAATTATAAAATGGACCTTCCAAATCAAGACCGATCTTGATATTCGCACGTTCTGCAGGATCTACCAAATTCAACAAATCGACCTTAAATTTAGCGATTTTGTCATGCATTTCTTTAGCCTTGCCACTTGAACCGTCTTCGGGTTTGCCAATAAAATATTTGGTTGTTTCATTATATTTATCCCTGCTTTTCATGAGATAAAGCGGGCGTACTTTGGCCGAATCCATTGGTATGGCCTCAGATGCTGCAATTGCCTCAAATTTAACTGTTGTGAGATAATCCTTCATTTCGTCAGAGAGCTTTCGGGCAGCTTTTGCTTTTTCCCAATAAGGACCTACTTTTACAGGGTCTTTGGTAAATGCCGATTCGAAGCGGGTATAATAATCAGAAGTTTTAGTGCTGAAAGTCTTATTGGTGGTTTCCATACTATCGTTAACAACCATAAAGGCATTCAGAATTTCAACAGACACATTGAGTGCCAATAAGGCAGTGAGTACCAGGTACATCATCCCGATCATTTTTTGCCTCGGCGTCTCTTTATAACCAGCCATAATTTGATATTTTCAGTGTTGGATTATAGTAATAAGTGTTGGATTTCTGCTATTTGTTAAGATTAACATTCATAGCAGTAAGCATATTGCCATAAACCTGATTGAGGGCACTTACACGTTTTGTAAGCTGATCAATTTCCTGTTGGTATTTTACCATATTTGCTGACGATTCGTTCATGCTTGCAACAAACGACCCAACTGTTGATTTAAGTTTTCCAGAAGCCTCAACCTGCTCATTCGAGCTTTTCAACTGAACTTCATAAATTGTATTTAAGGCAGCAAGGTTGGCTGATATTTTCTGCAATTGGTCGCTATATGCCTTGTTGTCGAGGGCACTGAAATTTAATTTTTCGGCTGACTGGCTCAGGAGTTCGGCTGATGCGTTGTATTTTTCGGCTAACCTATTGGCTGATTCGGTTGCTTTCGACATGCTGTTAGAGAAGGTCTCTGTAGCTGTCATTTCTTTTTTGATAGCCGTGGAAACATCATTGTAAACAGTTGCCAATGTGCCTGCCGAAACTGCTGCTGATTTTACGCTTGTCGAAAATTCGCCAACCGTGGTAGCGTCTTGTTGCAGTACATCACTAACTTTTTTATAAGATGAAGATAATTCTCCAGCCGATTTACCGGCATCTTTTATGTTTTTCACAAAGTCGTCGGCAGCAATACCGGTACTTGCAACATTCGACATTTTGCTTACGTTATCGCTCATTTTGCGCATGCCATCACCCAAGCTTTCAATAAGTTCGGGCCCAATTTTTGATTTGGTAAGCATGTCATCTAGTTCCTGGGTTACTGTTTTACCGGAAGCGGTCTTTTTTATTGATCCTGGTGTACCAGGTTTTCCATCATGTGCCATGCCGCCAAGTTCAGGATAAACCAAAGTCCAATCTGGTTCCATGTGTATAGGTTCGAAAGCGGAAAAGAAAAAGATTATGGCTTCAGTAGAAAGCCCAACTATAAGAAGTTGATCAGCACCTCCATAATGGTTGATTTTGAAAAGTGCTCCGATAATTACAATTGAAGCACCCCAACCGTAGAGCTTCGACATAAAATTTTTGTACGGCTTGCTACTGACAAAACTTGTTAATCCCATGACTTGATTTTTTATTTATTAGTAATTGTTATTTGTACTTCTGAAAGTTGGAAAATCTAAATAGACACCGTTTTAGTTATAAATCCTAGATGCACGTGCTGGATTGTCGTCCTTTTGCCGGCCCATGAAATCCTGGACACAACGGAATCCAATGTAACATTTGGAAGAATCCTGATATTCGTAAGCGCGTGTCGAAACCTGAATGTAATAGGCTATATCTTTCCACGACCCTCCACGTATTACTTTTTGTTTCAACAAAGGAACATCATCTTCTTTTGCATTATAAAGATAGGTAGGGTTCATGTCCCATGTAAACTGTGATGCTGATTCGTTGTAAGCATCGGCACACCATTCGGCCACGTTACCTGACATATCGTAAAGCCCAAAGTCGTTTGCAGGGTAATGGGCTACGATAACCGAACGAGCACCACCATCGTCAATGTAATTGCCGCGAAGCGGTTTGAAGTTGGCAAGGAAACAACCTTTGTCGTTACGTGTGTATGGGCCACCCCACGGATATGGGCTGAAAGTGTTGCCCCCACGTGCTGCCCATTCCCATTCAGCTTCGGTAGGCAACCTGAATTCGTTAGGAACTGCACTTTTCTTTTTCTGTAAAAATGATTCTAACAAGCGGCTGCGCCATATACAGAAAGCGGATGCCTGTTTCCAGTTTACCCCAACAACTGGATAATTGTCGTAGGCAGGATGCCAAAAATAGCGTTGGGCAACGGGGTCGTTGTAACTGTAAGCATAATCATGTAGCCATGCCAAGGTGTCAGGATAAACATTTATTGACTCTTTGCGCACATACACTGAACGATCTTTCATGCCTTGTGGGCGGTTTGCGAAATTTGCGTTCTTTGAATCGCCGGGTTGGGTATAATCCTTTCGGGAGGCAGCCTGAAGGTCGATAAAATAGTATTCGTAGAATAATTTGCGGGTATCAATTTCTTTTTTCCTGTAATATCTTTCATTTTCAGGCAGAAACATCGGGTCCAAAGCATCGCGGTTTTCTTCAACATCCCATTTAATTTCGGTTTCCCAATTCAAATAAGGTGGATCATAAACTTCTCCCGTTTTTTTATTTTCTGAAATCAGGAACTGTTCGGCATTAACTGCGCCAAGCATAGTACGTGCAATGGAATCTTTCACCCAATAAACGAACTGCCTGTATTCGTTGTTTGTAATTTCGGTGGCATCCATGTAAAAGGCTGTAACCGTAATAGTTCTGGGGTTATTAAGATGTGCATAAGGTACATCCTGATCGCCTGTCCCCATTGTATAACTGCCCATTGGCACATAAGCCATCCCAAAAGGGTCGGGCTGATAAAACCTCTCCCTGTTTTGGACACCAATTAATTCTCCATTGCCGGTATTCCGGCAACTGGCAAAAAGTAATGCAACCAGAGAAATGCAAAGCAGTTTTTTCATTGCTGTATTTTTAGTTTTGAGTCAACTACGGACTTATAAATTATTAAGTTGATATTTTTATTCGCATTTTGCAGGAGAGGTAACATACCATAAACACCTATTAAATAACGAAACTTCAGCCCTTGCCGACATTTTTTCAGTATGAACTAAACGACAAGTTGTTTTCTTTATTATCCAAGCTCTTGTTTTTTTAAACAAGAATCAGGATTTTTCTTCTTTTTCTTTTTTATAAATACCGGGTATTCCTGTAACCTGTGCGGGTTTTATCACGCTCAAGTTTGAAACGATAACGGGCCATAATTTCGTGGCTTCCGGTTGCAGCAATTTTGCTGGTGGGAATATCGTAAGAATAACCTATTTCAAGGTCTTTGTATGCCATTCCAACCATTAGGGAAATTGCGTCATTAAAACGGTATGAAACCCCGCCCCAGATTTTATTATTGTACTTTGCCATTAAATTGAGGTCGGCTTGTAAAACATTTCCGTCAGATTCGACGAAAACAGATGGTGTGAACACATATCCTTGGTAAGCCGGAAGTGTAATGTCGTATCCTCCCGTAAGGTAATAATGACGTCGGTTTTTGAAATAATCGAGATCACTATTGGTACTGGATTGTTTTGCTGTTTCTAATATCTGCGTGGAAGAAAAAGCCATGTAATAGCGTGGCTTTTGCAAAAAAGCCCCTATCGACACATCACTTATCATTACCCCATCTGTTGGAAGCCCTGTAATTACCGGATCCCCTTCATCAACAGCATTAAGTTTCTCCGTATCAATAGTTTTGTTATTGAAATTCCCATTAATCCCTATGCCCAATGTGCCGTTACCAAGATTAGCGTGGTAGGAATAACCAACCTTGACCAACATGTTTTTAATTTGTCCTTCCTTGTCCTGTGCAATACCAAAACCAACGCCACCATGAAGGAACCGCAAGGGCGCATCTGCATTTACCAAGAAAGTTTCCGGAGATACTTTATCACCCTGATCGTCTTTAAAACCAAGCCATTGCTCCCGAAATATTCCGGTAAGCGTAATGCCATCGCTCATCCCATACGAGCCGGGATTTACAAATTGGTGGTTGAACATATTATGCGTAAACTGAGGCCCTTGTTGTGCCTTTAACCCCATGGATAAGACTGTGAACAAGAATGCTAAAAATATGTTACGCTTAAAAAATAAAGACTGCATAAGTGTTGTTGAAAAAACGCGCTAAAGTAGTAAAAAATTAAGTTTGACCAATTATTATCATTGTTATTAGCCCAATTTGTTTTCACACAGGGCAAGTTTTTCCTTAAGTGTGTTAAGCAGTAACGGCAACCCACATTGTTTATTGCAGCAATTGGACCGATGATTTTGACCCTAACTATAAACTTGTCGTATTGAAGATAAATATTCTTTACTATTCAGGGATTTTCCTTTTAGGTGTTAGGGTTTGGTGTTAGGGTGTTAGGGTACATCATTTTATGGATGGTGTGGATTAATTCAAGCATTATGTGAAGCAAAGCCCTAACTGTCTAAACGCCTAAAATCCTAACCGCCTAACCGCCTACAGCCTAACTCAATTAAAATGGTTTATTCTTCGGTTTTCGGATGTAGGGCGAATAGTAACAACAATAGCTTTTATTTATAAAATGGAATAATGGCAAAATATTTTTAGCAATAGAATCCCCGAATAAGAAACAAAGCTACCAAGATATCGTACTGAATTTGAACCATTGCTCATTAGTGAAAAGAATGATTTTCGTTTTATTCTCGTTGATATTTCCCCGAAAAGCACTTTTTGAATCTACTGTTTTTTTACCTTTGCAGAAAAACAAATTATGGACAGAGGCCCTATTTCCCAATTTATTGAGCACCATTACAGGCATTTTAATTCGGCTGCATTGGTTGATGCAGCAAAAGCATACGAGGCTCATTTGCTTGAAGGTGGAAAAATGTTGATTTCTATTGCGGGTGCAATGAGCACAGCCGAATTAGGGATTTCGATAGCTGAGATGATTCGGCAGGATAAAGTGCAGATTATCAGTTGTACAGGTGCCAATCTGGAAGAAGATATAATGAACTTGGTAGCCCATTCGCATTACCGTAGGGTGCCAAACTACCGCGACTTAACGCCTGAACAGGAAAACGAACTTCTGGAAAAAGGGCTTAACCGCGTTACCGATACCTGTATTCCTGAAGAAGAAGCGTTTAGGAAAATCCAACATCATATAGTGAAGATTTGGAAAGATGCAGAAGCCAAAGGCGAGCGCTATTTCCCACACGAATTTATGTACAAGCTTTTGCTGAGCCGTGTAATGGAAAACGACTACGAGATTGACCCAAAACATTCGTGGATGTTGGCTGCTGCCGAAAAAAACCTGCCAATAGTGGTGCCTGGTTGGGAAGATAGCACAATGGGGAATATTTTTGCATCGTATTGTATAAAAGGCGAGCTAAAGCCTTCGACAATGAAAACCGGTATCGAGTATATGATGTGGCTTACCGAATGGTACCGCGCAAATTCGTCGGGCAAAGGGGTTGGTTTTTTCCAGATAGGCGGTGGTATTGCTGGCGACTTCCCAATTTGTGTTGTGCCCATGATGTACCAGGATTTGGAGTGGCACGATGTTCCGTTCTGGAGTTATTTCTGCCAGATTTCGGACTCCACAACCTCTTATGGTTCGTATTCAGGTGCTGTCCCAAACGAAAAAATTACATGGGGAAAATTGGATATACATACCCCGAAATTTATTGTTGAAAGCGATGCAACCATTGTGGCCCCATTAATATTTGCATGGCTGCTGAAATGGTAAATTGATTGTACTATCGACTGATAAACAAGATTAAAAATTCTGTTTGCAATGGACAACAAGCCAAAACCCATATTCGAAAAGCGTATTTTTTGGGATGTAAATTTCGAAAAATTGGATTACGACGACAAAGCCAACTTTGTTATCGAAAGGGTTTTTGAACGCGGCGATGTGGAAGATATCAGGCAATGCCGCAGGTATTATGGCGAGGAAAAAGTAAAAACAGTTTTATTGGGTACAAAATTTTTACCCGAACACCGTATCTATCTTGCTAGTGCTGTAATTGGAAAACCAATAGAAGAATTCAGATGCTACATACTGAGACAGTTGAACCCGGGACTCTTTCCTTATTAAAAAAACTGATGTCCTTGCCTTCCCTTCAACCATTTTCGTTGGTAGGAGGCACAGCTTTGTCGCTTCGTTATGGCCACCGAAGTTCTATAGATTTGGATTTGTTTTTTCACGAAAAAGCTGATTTCCCTGCAATAGAGACTGAATTGAGACAAGAATTTGGCAGTGATTTTGGATACGAAAGTGGGCACAAAAGCTTTGGGATATTCTGTTATATACATAAAATAAAGGTTGATATTGTGTATTATCCACATTTGCCAATTGAGGGATTTCAAACTTTTGACAGCATTAGGATGTATAGCAGTGCTGATATTTCGGCAATGAAAATACAAGCTATTTTAGGTAGGGCCAAGAAAAAAGATTTTTGGGATTTATACGAATTGCTTCAGCATTTTACATTGCAGCAAATAATGGATTGGCACAAGCAAAAATTCCCTACCCAAATGTTGGCAATCAGCATTCCTAATGCAATATCCTACTTTGTTGAAGCTGAAGAAAGCGAAACCCCGGTAAGTTTTAAAAGCCAAACCTGGGCCAAGGTTAAAAAGGGCATTCAAAAGACAGTGAGCGATTATTTGAGATAATTTCCTGTATCTTACAGGGGCCTTTCATTTTTTAATAAAGTTGTTATACCGATAAAGTTCGTTTCCAAATTTCGATTTTGTGCTTATATTTGCCTACCATGCATTTCCCTTGTGGTTTATTTCCTTTTTTGGCGATATAAGCATGTAATTATCGGGCTGATTTTAACAATTCTATCACTATGTTTACGAGAGTTTCAACTACTGCATTTCGGGTTTCATTTTTGCTTTTGCTATTTTCTGGGGCAGTTGGGAACCATTGTTTTTTTTCACAAAAGGCTTATGGGCTGACCGCCGATACCATAAAAAAAGCGCTTACAACCATTAGTTTGGCCGATATCCCAATAAAATCGGTTAACCTGATGGCCAAAACAAAACAGGAAACCCATGATTTGATTTCCAACGAAGCCATACAGCAGATTGAGGAAAAAAGCAGGCTTTTGCTTGGTTCAATTAATCCCGAACTCCTTTCGACCATTGATTCGGGCGATTTTACCAAGAACCTGCAATTTCTGGAAAACCGAAAAATTGAACTTCAACTGCACTTTAGCCAGATCGAAACCCAGAAAAAGGAAATTGCAGGGATTATACATAGCCTGGATATGTATAAGAAAAAGCTTCTCAACGAACTTGCCCGATGGAAAGCCACCAACGACCTGTTGGTTAAAGATAGCTTGTTGGCCGAAATGCCTTTTAAATTAGGCGAAACTATCACTTTTCTCGATTCAACCATAAAATTGATTTCAAATAAAAGCAATTCGATAGTTGCAGTTTTAGATAAAACTATTTCCATCGCCACAGAGTTGGAATATCAGATAGAACAAACAAAAGCTTTATTAAAGAGCATGCAGAGCCATGCTTTTAGCAAGGATAATGTCCCGTTTTTTAGTATGGACTTTCAAGTCGGCCTTTTAAAAGAAATTAATAAAACCGTTACAAAACTCATTAAGGTTGATATGGTGGGTTTGTGGAAATACCTGATGCTCAATATAAGTTCGTTGCTAATATCAATATTGTTGTTCGCCTGGCTAATGTATGTATTCGGCAGGCTCAAAAAAAATGTAAAAATCAGGGATTCAAGTTATGGGTATTTTTATAAACAGATATTATTTAAAGTGCTTTCGCACCCTTATAGCGCTTCGTTAATACTAACCATATTTTCAACGTTCTTGATATTCCCGAACCGGCCCATATTCTTCAGGCAATTTGTTGGGTATTTAATAGCATACCCACTTCTTTTGGTTTTGAGCAGGCTATTGGATAGAAAATACCATATTTACATCCATACATTTGGTGCTGTAATCGTTTTTTATATGTTCCTCGTGGTATTGCCTTCCGAATATATCGTTTATAGGGTGATACTGCTGTTTATTGCTGCGGTTGAAGTGGCATTTTTATCTATTTTCCTTTCACGTTATAAAAAGGAAATTGGCATGTCGGCTGGACAAAGGCAGATACTTTTTGGGTTTGTGGTTTTGCACTTGCTATTGGCATTTGTAGGCTTTGTTGCAAACATTACCGGAAGGTTGATATTAACCGAGATTGTGCTTTCGGCAGTGTTCTTGAATATTTTTGATGGATTGGTGCTTTTTATAACCGTACTGATTGTTGATGGTTTGATAGCTACTGGTATCGACACGGAAAAAGGCCAACAGATAAACGTGTTCCGGATGCATGGCGATCTCATAAAGCGGAAAACCATCAGGCTGCTGAACCGGATTGCACTGGTACTTTGGGTTGCGTTGATATTGAAGAATTTTCAGTTGTTGGAATTTGTTACCAAAAGGATTTCGTCCTTTTTCAGTGCGAAAATCTCAATTGGGTCGGCTAGTTTTTCGTTGGATGTTTTTGTTGTTTTCTTTGCAATTATCTATGTTTCTATAGTTCTTTCGCAGATTATCCGGCTTGTACTGGAAGAAGATGTTTTAAACAGGTTTTCGCTCTCGAAAGGGCTTCCGCATACTATTGCCATGCTGGCGCGCTATTCGCTAATCACCGCAGGTTTTTTTCTGGCGGTAAATGCAGCAGGAATCCCCGTTGACAAACTTACTATCATATTAGGTGCAATGAGTGTTGGTATAGGTTTTGGGCTTCAAAATGTGTTCAACAACCTTGTTTCGGGCCTGATATTGCTGTTTGAACGACCAATACAACTTGGGGATACCGTGCAGGTAGGCCAACTTACCGGAAATGTTGAATCGATCGGGCTTCGTTCCAGCAACATCAAAACCTTCGACGGTGCCGAAGTCATTGTTCCTAATGGGCAGCTTATTTCTAACGAGGTTATTAACTGGACTTTGTCCGACCAAAAGCGAAGGATTGAAATTAATGTTGGCATAGCTTACGCTTCCAATCCAGCGAAAGCCAAGGATTTATTGAATACTATTATCACCAACCACCCCGATGTTTTGGCTGATCCAGAGCCATTGGTATTTTTTCATAGATTGGGCGAAAGCTCATTGGATTTTGTGCTCTTGTTCTGGATTGCCGATTACAACCATAGCCGTCGCATTAAAAGTGAAATCCTTTTCAGTGTATTCGATATACTTAAACAAAACCATATCGAAATACCTTTCCCTCAGCGCGATATACACCTTAAATCGGATTACAGGCAAATAATAAACTCAAAAAACGAACCTGAATTAGGTTGAGTGCTTTTTTTAAACCTAATCTTAGCAGGGAAAATGCGAAGGGTAAAAGTGTTGGATCTAAGTTGAGGCATTTGATGTGAAAACTGCCAATATGATTTGGATGCTGATGCGGGCATCTTGTATTGAACGATTTCCAAAGAAGAACAAAACTATTACTCCTTTAGCTTTGATGCAATACTGGATAAGTCCAGAAAAAAATCAGGCCAAACCACAGTTTTGTGATTTGGCCTGACAAAAAGGTATTTCTATTAAATTAAACCAATTGCTTATTTGATGATTGACAACTTTGTAACCATAAGTTCCGAATCGGTCTTCACTTTTACAAAATAAGTGCCTTGTGCTGATGAACTTAAGTCGAAATGGTATTCTGAATCGCCCTTACATTCCCTGCTCAAAACAACTGCCCCATTTGCATCGGTAATGGTAACCTGCATGGATGGGTATTTCGATTTGTCAACAACCAAACTAAACAAGCCTTTGGCAGGATTTGGATAGATGTTTATCCCTTTTGAACCATTTTCTGGAACCGAGGCGGTTTCGTGTCCTTGAACCAATTTTGCAACCTGTGTGCCAACACCTGCTGCATTTACAGAAATGGTTGTGCTCCTGTCCTTACCTGTCGGATTCCATGGGTAAACGGCTGTAATTGTGCCATTTCCATTTCCTGAACCTGTTACCACACACCATGCCGAATCAGCCGAAGCAGTCCAACTTGTATTTGAGGTTACAGCAAAATCTACCGAAGCAGCATAAGCATTTACATTTTTAACCGGAGGTGTTACTGTGAGTATAACTGCGGCACCGGCTTGTGTAACTGTTACCAGGATGGTTGAAAGTCCATTTACGGTAACCGATATATGGGCAAGCCTAGGTTCGATGGAAAGGTTTTGCGCAATAGCAGCATCAATAGTTCCGTTGCCGTTTCCTGATAAAGTTACTGTACACCAGGGCTGATCGCTGCTAACTGCCCAATTGGTGTTGGAAGTAACTGTAAACGAGGTGTTTCCCGATGGGTCGGATACATTTTGGTTAGGCGGTGTTACCGATAGCAAAGGAGCGGCACCGGCCTGGGTAAGGGTTACTTCAACCGCTGGCAAACCAGAAACTGAAATTGTGAGTATGGCAATGCGTGGGTTTATCGAAAGGTTTTCTTCGTAATTGGCATTTATCGCCAGGCTTCCGGTTCCTGCTGCCACTACGCTACACCAGGTTTGGTTGCTTGTTACGGTCCAATCTGTATTCGAAGTGATTGAAACAGGTGTACTGCCTGCACTTGCCGGTACGCTTATATTCTTCGGGTCAACTGCCAAAGTGGGCTGGAACAAAGTGGTTGCACTGGCATCAATACCCACCGAGTATTTGGTGTTGGCATCGAACGAAAATGCTTTGTAGTAATAGGTTGTTGACGAATTTAAGCCCGTATGGTTGAATGTTGTTGCGCTTCCAGCCGAAAGTATAGTGCCGCCACCTGCAATTGTTCCGCCAACTAAGTAAGGAGTTCCGTTTACCGGTGTCCCGAAAATCCCATTGGTTGACCATGCTACCAATATATCGTTGTTGTCAGGGTTTTTAGTCCAGTTAAGGTTTATTTGCGAACTGCTTGCAGCCGATGCCGATAAAGTTGCAGGGTTTGCAACAGGTATGGCTGTGCAGGCTAAATCAGCCGACCAGCCCGGCAAATTAACCGTTGCATTGCTATGGAAAACAAAAAGCAGTGAGCCGCTTTCGTTGGTTGCCGTTACCGTTCCTGGCGAATTGGTTCCGCAAAAGGTTCCGATTAGAGGCGAAAAAATGTTTATACCGTCGTATATTTTTAAATAGTCCTTGTTGCAACTTGCCTGGGCTTCCAAATCAAAACTTGTGAACACAAATTGCAGCTTGCTGCCCGGAATGCCTGGTTTGAAAAGCATGGAATTGTCGAGGCTGTTGCCATAATTGGCCGAAGGACCGCCTGGATCGAAAAATGTACCGTTACAAGCCGAAACTGTTGCAGATGTCATAGTTATGCTTGAGCCAATCACGTTGATGTAATCTGTTTTTGTTTCTGTCGATCCGCCATTGGTAGTCAAAGTAACCGTTTTTAAACCTATGGAACTGTACGAAACCGAATGCGGCCCTTGTGTTGTTGCTGTTGCGGGTGTTGCATCGGCACCGAAATTCCATAACCAGCTTGTTACTTCACAAGTGGATGCATCACTAAAAGCAACATTGTTATCAACTACAACAGTTGTTGCATTAGCAGTAAAATTTGCATTGGCAACATTTACGTGGATGTAATCGGTTTTGGTGGCGGTTTTGCTGCCTCCATCGTTGGTTACGGTTAAAGTAACCGTATAATTGCCGAGAGCATTGAAAATAACCTTGGGGTTTGCCGATGCGCTGCTGGTATTGTCGGTAAAGGTAACTGTGTTTGGCGTAAATGCCCATTCGTACAGTGTTGGGTTTCCTGATGTCTGGCTGGTAAACAACACTGTAGTATTGTTGGAACAAGGAAGGGTGTTATTGGCTGTAAAATCAACTGTTGGAGGGATAGGCCCAACCTGATAGGAAGCTATTTTTGTTTTATGCGTGCCACCGCTTACATATTCGCTGGTAAACCAAAAAGTTCCGTCGTCAGCAGGGTCAACCGACATTTGTGCGTAATCGCCCCAACGGTTTACACCTGTTTGTGATGAAGTCCCGGTTTGGATAATATCTTCTGGATAATCGAGTACCCCAAGCCCATTGGCATATTCGGCATCGGTTTGTCCACAGAAGCGGATACCGGGGTTCATGGTCGAACTGGAAATAGAATATCCCAAACCTAATTCGTTGTTTCCGTTAAGCATTATACTGCCCATCCAGCGCGAATTTGCATCGGGGGCATAAGTGCCGGTTTGGCGTACAGTCCAGTTGGTAGCAGGTGGTGTTTTGCGGAGTTCGTACCAGCGCACCCCGGCATGGTCGGTGTTGTCAACATCTACCGAATGGCAGCAAACAATGGTTTGATAGGTGCCAAAATTGCGGTATTGCGGTACGTTCATGATTACCTGCGGAACGGCATCCAATTCCTGCGATGTGCCTAATTGCTTGATATTGTCCCAGTTGTTGCCAAAATTACTGTCGAAAGGAATAACATCAAGCTGCTGCACCCTGTTAAAAGTTGATGATGCGGTTGTTGCCCAGTTTACGGCTAATTCATAAATCCACAACTGGTCGGTCCCAGCATTGAAGGCATCGTCGCTCATGGCAATAAAAAGCCCTGGTGCCCCGGTAGGTGCAAAAGCGCCGTCGTTGTCAACAGGTGGAACACACATAAAACCATCTACCGAACCTGGCCTCCATGCATTGTTGAAGCCAACAAATTTTGGATTTGTTCCACCGGCAATCATTACCGAGCGTTCAAAAACATAAATATCATTGCCCGAATTGTTGTTGTCGCCCATATAATATCCATCCTGCCAAATACTGAATTTTGGATAATCGGGCATACCTGCAACATCAAATGAATACGCGTACCAAGTTCCGGTTGGGTCGTTGGTTGAAGATACCGCCATAAGCATTAGGTCGTTTGATCCACAAAGCGAAAATTCGGTGGCAAACCACCTGTCTGCTTGTTCGTCATATAAAATTATTGGATCGCCATCGTTGCAGTTTGATCCGGCAACCCCATTGAACAATTGGTTCATGTTGGTTGGCCCTGCCAATTTTGTACCTGTTTTGTTATAAATAGCATAAGTAACGTTAACCGTTTGCATAAAATGGTTTGGACCGGCAGTACCGTTACAGTCGGGAGGATAGGAAGCTGAATTTTGCCCATCAAAGTTTGCGGTTGGGGCTTTCGCATTTTTCGACTTGCCCATTGTTTTTTGCCATGCGGCATCAGGCCCTTTTGGAAGGGCAATGTCGGCATACGGATATTCCCGTACCTGGTTTTTTTTGCGGAGCAGTTTTGCTTCGGCTTTTTCTTTTAGCAATTGCATTTCCTCCGGTGTGAGTTCGGGGATGTCGCGCAAAGGTTTTGTTTCGCCTAAAAACACACCGACGCCTGTTTCTGTCGGAGTTACGGGAATGTTTTGGGCATTAAGCAACAAAGCACAACCACAAAAAGCAATTGTGAGCAGTAAACTTCTGATTTTCATAAAATTGGGTTTAGATTTTAAAGTCCCACATTGGGGGTTAAAGGTGTGGGCCATGAAGGTTGATTGGGCTGCAAAAATAGCACAATATCCTTAACAACTTCATAAATATTATGTTTATGTGGCTGATGATTTGGAAATATATTTAAATAATGTAACTTGGGCTGGTTCATGTGTATGTGATTGATTTATATGTTTTTATTAGATTAAATTGAATATCCTTTATCCAGCCTACTAACATCAAATCTAAAATATGGCTATTTCTCATAAAAATGCATTTCCTGCATGTATTTATATGTCTTTTCGGGAATGTAGTACGACATGTTTTTGCCTTCGCGGATGGCTTCGCGCAGGAAACTGGCTGATATTTCGACCATGGGCGCATCAAAAAGCTTTACTGAAGGATGTTTCGTAAGTTCATGGTCTTGTGAGCCGGGACGAGGATACACATAAAAAGAATAAAACTCCAGCAAGCGTTCCCAGTTTTTCCATTTATGAAAAGTGGGGAAAATATCTGTCCCTGAAATAATTACAAATTCACGGTTTGGATATTTGTCCTGCAAATAGGTAAGCGTATGTATGGTGTATGAAGGTTTGGGAAGTTTAAACTCGATGTTGCACGACTTGAACCGTGCATCGTCCTCAATGGCGAGGTTCACCATTTGCAGCCTGTGGTGGTCGGCTAACAGCGACTTTTGATCTTTTAAAGGGTTGAGCGGCGAAACTACAAACCACAATTCATCCAGATCACTAAACTCGTACATATACCCTGCAATCATCAGGTGCCCGATATGGATTGGGTTAAATGAACCAAATAGAAGCCCGGTCTTTTTCATGCGTTAGTATTAATTTTTTACGGGTCGCATGGAATATGCCAGATTGATCATAATATTATCTTCATCGGAGATTATTTACAATCATGGCTATTTCATCAACTTGCTGATTTACAATTTAACCAATAAAATCATGTACAAGTTTCACTGCCTGATCGAAAGCTTCGTCCAAACGATCGTTGACTACCACAACGTCGAACTCTTTTTCAAAAGTTAATTCCCATTTGGCTTTCAGCAGTCTTTTTTGCAGGCTTTCCTCGGTATCTGTCGCCCTGGAGCGCAGCCTTGTTTCGAGTGTTTCGTAGGAGGGCGGTTTTATAAAAATAGCCAAGGCATTTTTGCCGTACATCCTTTTTATGTTCAAGCCACCAACTACATCCACATCAAAAACAGGCATTTGGCCGTTTGCCGCTATGCGTTCCACTTCCGAAACTTGTGTGCCATAATAGCTCCCGGGATACACTTCCTGCCATTCGAGCAATTTCCCGTTTGTGATCATAAATTCGAATTCGTCTGTGGAAACAAAATAATATTCCCTGCCGTTTTTTTCGCCTTCCCTGATTTTACGGCTTGTGGCCGAAACCGAAAAACCAAACTGCGGGAATACTTGTAGCAAGTGCTTTACGATGGTAGTTTTTCCAGCTCCCGATGGCGCGGAAATAATGATGAGTTTATGTTGCTTTGTGGTCAAAATGGGAAAGTTTTAATTGAAATTTTGGTTCTACTACGAATTGAATAGGCTTTAGGCTTTAGGGGAGTCAGAAGGCCGAAGTACCCTTAAAAATGATTTTCATCTTATTTAGGAATCCATATCAAATTAATTGCCCTCAAAACCAGTATTTGTACTTGAGAAATTGTTTTTTGGTTAGGTTCAACCTGCCGACTTACCCACAAATTATTTTTATCCGCTAAACTGGTTGAAGATCCAAAATTTTAATTCTTCAGGAACCCTAACACCCTAACAGCCTAAAGCCTAACCGCCTACAAAACATTGCTAACCTGTTCCTTTATTTTTTCCAGTTCATCCTTCATCTGCACCACAATCATTTGTATGTTGGCATCGTAAGCCTTTGAACCAAGGGTGTTTATTTCGCGGCCAATTTCCTGGGTGATAAAGCCTAATTTCCTTCCACTCGATTCGTTGCTGTTGAGCGTGTCGATAAAATAATCGCAATGTTTGCGCAGGCGGAGTTTTTCCTCGGTTATATCAAGTTTTTCGAGGTACCAGAATATTTCCTGTTCAAACCGGTTTTCATCAAACTTGTTGACTTTAGCGGTTTTTTCCAGGAATTCGTCCTGGTTACGTTGGAAGCGGTCGCGGAGGTTGCCGATCCGGGCACTTTCCAAAGGTTCCACTTCGAGCAATAAGCTTAGTATGAGTTGGATTCTTCCAATCATATCTTTGCCTAAAAGTTCCCCTTCCGAAGTACGGAATGTATCTGTTAGCGCAAGCGCCTCAACAACAGCGGCTTTTACCAAATCCCATTCGTTTTCGTCGGGAGCATCGTGGCCAGCTTTCAGCACATCGGGCATTTTAAGTATAGTCGAAATAACGTCGTTACCCAAAGTTTCGCCTAAATCGGCAGCCAATTGGCTGATCTCGTCGTAATATTTTTTGGCAAGTGGCCGGTTTACAGCCATATCGTTCGAGTCGGAATCGCTATCAACTGTAATCATAAAATCAACTTTTCCACGCTCAAGCACACGGTTTATTTCGGCACGGATTTCAGCTTCTTTATCGCGATATATGGCAGGTATCCGGGTGTTTACGTCGAGTTGTTTGCTGTTTAATGTGCGTATTTCCACATTTACTGTACGTGCTCGGGGTGTAGCGGTGGTTTTGCCGAAGCCGGTCATTGATTTTATCATAATCCAGTTTTAGAACGCGCAAAGATACAATGTTTGGGACTTGGAGTGCTGAAGACAATCTTTATAAGGCTAATTCTTATTTTGAGGTACTATTTAACAAACATTTGCTACAAGATTTATTTTTTCTTGTCCTTTTGTCTTGACACAAAAGTACCAAAAAGTCAAGGCTTTATAGAAATTTTACACATCTGTACACCTTGGTAAACACCC
>CAJAXK010000196.1 GCA_903946925.1 uncultured Bacteroidales bacterium
GTCAAGGGTATATAAATGGCTTCGTTCCTCGCCACCCTTGCCAATCTGCGAGAAATATCCTAAAAGGCAGGCGTAAATCGTCTCTAAGAAAATATAAGGCAGACACAGTTCTGTGAACACTCCCTGGTGTTTACCCTATTAAAAACGTGCTAACTGGTATCAACTTAAAGAAAGCAAGTGTAAAACAGTTTTTTGAAACAGCAACTTTAGCAGGGATTTAATTTTATGTTAGTCGTAAGTCAAATGTCGAAAACTCAGCTTATGCATAAATTTCAGCATACCGCTTAGGTGCTTTTTCAGAGGGTTAATGGAGAATTCTCAGGGATTAATATATCAAGTTGTTTTCGATGCAATATCGTGCAAGATCGGTGTTTTTGGTCAGTTCCATTTTGTTCATAATACGGCTGCGGTAGGTGCTTACCGTTTTGTTCGAAATAAACAATTCGACACCTATTTCCTGAAGCGATTTCCCATTGGCAAGTTTTATCAAAATCTCAAATTCGCGTACAGAAAGGATATCATGCTTTTGCTTGTACTTTTCACTTCCCAAATTGAGTGCCAGGTTTTCGGCCAAAGCCGCTGATATGTACTTGCCACCGTTGGATACTTTTTTTACTGCTATGAGCAATTCCGATGAAGCCGTATCTTTGGTCAAGTATCCCGAAGCTCCAAGTTTAAGTGCCCTGATTGCATACTGCTCATGCGGGTACATGCTTAGGATCAATATGTTGGTTGAGTGCCATTTTTGCTTCACTATTTGCAGGATTTCCAACCCACTCCTTCCGGGCAAAGAAATATCCAATAAAACTATGTCGAAAACTTTGGATCCCAAGTGCAACAACAATTCATCACCGTTGGCAACATCAATAATATTTGCTACATCTTCAAGCTGCATCAAAATTTGTTGGAGCCCATCACGAACAATTTTGTGATCATCACATATTATAATATTCATTGGTAAGTTTATTGTTTTATAACAAGTTTGCCCAACAAAAATAAGGCGCTAACCATAAAGCCTTAATTAATCTATAGCTGGGTTTATTCGCAAATTTTAATGATTTATTTAGGGTCTGTTTTTAAACTTGGTCCATTTTAAAAATGTATGAATTACGATGTGCAGATTATTTTCAGCGGGTTAAATTTGTCAATCGTATCTTGTACATCGTAATTAAAATTAAAACTTGACTTTATTGACAGACTAATTTTATTTGAGCGTTAGGTAAAAATGTAAAGCAATTTAAGGCCTATTATAAATTTTTCGGGACGAGCTTAACCCTATTTGGATTTTTTTTTAGACTGCAAATAGCTTATTGGTTCAATATCAATCATTTCATTGTTTTAAAGTTTAGGGTTTCTGTTGGCTAATTCGAGAGTAGGTAAAAGTATTGGTGGTTTTTTCCGTACTATTCATTTTTTGCTTTTGTTGCATTCACCTTTTGATGCCTAGCGGTGTATAGAATGGAGTATTCCAGTCCTGCCTGAAATTTGTTTATCTATTTTGGTTTTTGCAGTAGCTATCGATTTTGTTGCAATCGCTAATAATTCAATGGTTTCGTTGGCAATGGACCCAAGTAATTCATTATCTTCCGTAATTATTTTAGCCATTGTTATCAGTTTTAAATAATATTTCAATTTGCGTAGGTCAACGGCTACAAGCTGCATTTTGACAATAAAATCTGTCATGCTTTCGTTTGCCCATGCATCTTCATAATTTGCCCCGGCTGAAGTTGCTGCCAGAAAAAATTGGCCATAGAGTAATTGTCCAGTATGGGTTTCGCAAAGCTGCTTCTCAAGCCCTATGCAATCTGTAACTATTTTCAAAAAGCGCACCGAGGTAACCTCTGTAAATAAATTGTCCATATTATTGCGCCCGTTATGGTAATATAAATTGAATTGTAAACAAGTAAGTTAAGGTGCTTTTATAAGAAATCATTAAACCGGGATTTTGAATAGCTTACATCAAATCAAAAAAAAACTTTTATTATTCCAATAATAAAAGGTTTATTGCTTTAAATCCCGCTTTCAACCATTTCCAAATGAAACCTAAAAAAACCTTTACAAAACTATAGACAAACAACGATACAAATTGTAGGAATAAGGATAAATAATTGTAGGATAATACAATAATGTAATGTAGGAAATATCCTACATTATTGGTTGCGGCTTTATGATACTGAATGCTTCTTCACAGATAATGGTTTGTCGCCAACTACCATCAAGATAGAAAACACGCAATACATAAAAAGTCATTAATGGTATGTTGATTTATTTGGCTTTTTATAAAAGCACTAATTAGAGTCTGCTGAAAAGCAAAAATTGATTAGACCTTGATTTCCCGTAGGGAATCAATACCAATTTTAAATGATAGTGTTTCGTTGCATTGTCCGTAGGACATTAACATTCATTGTATTGGGTTAATTCCCTAACGGGGAATCAGGTTGCTGATTGTAATTTTTTATTGATATTTATCCCCTTACGGGGAAAAACAATTCGGGAACGTACAGGATTATAAAAAAAATGGTGGGTTATCCCTGCATTGGTTGTTAAGTTAGATATAGGCAATTAATAGATAAACAGATATTTAGCTATTTAATAGCAGGCCCTAATTACAAATTGAGATTTACGATTTCTTTTCAGCTACTTTAATAATGTTTATTGACATGGTTTAATTCAAATTGACGAATTGCAATATGTTTTCAAAGAGATAAATTCGTCAATTGTAACCCGTTCATCGCAAATAAACTTAAACCCTGAATCGATGGACAGACTCCAACTAAGGCTTTGTCCGGATGGTAGATTGGCAAATCAGGAATGGGTTTCATGGCAAACGCTTGGGGTGTGCAATAGCCGTTTTAAAAAATCAGATCAAATTGTTTTCGATACAGTATTTTGTGAGGTCGGTATTATTAGTCAATTCCATTTTTTCCATAATGCGGCTTCGGTATGTGCTCACTGTTTTAATGGATATATAAAGTTGGTTGCCAATTTCCTGCAGTGTTTTTCCATTGGCGAGTTTTATTAAAATCTCGAATTCACGGACTGAAAGGATATCGTGTTTTTGCTGGTATTTATCAGTGGCAACATGCAGAGCTAAGCTTTCGGCAAGTGAGTTTGATATATATTTACCGCCTGCTAAAACTTTCCTTACCGCAAAAAGCAACTCCTCGGCCGCCGCATCCTTGGTAAGGTAGCCTGAAGCCCCTAACTTGAGTGCCCTGATCGCATATTGTTCCTGAGGGTGCATGCTCAGCATCAACACATTGGTTGCCGGCCATTTTTGCTTAAGCGTTTGAAGCACTTCAAGCCCACTTCTTCCAGGCAAGGAAATATCAAGCAAAACTATATCGAACCGTTCAGATTTTAAAAGGCTTAACAGATCCTCGGCATTTCCGGCCTGGCCGATAAAGGTAATTTCTTTTAGTTGTTGGAGTATCCGAACAAGGCCATCGCGTACAATTTTATGGTCATCGCAAAGAAGGATTTTCATAGTGGTAGTGTTAGTTGTTATGCCCTTTCAGGGCATGGTTTGCGATATGCAGTACATTTTATTGTCAATTCGAGGGTTTGTGTGCCATTCATTAGAGTATTGCACCCTTTTAAATCTTGGGTTTTTCCTAATGTTTTTATCGGTTTAAGTTTTTACAACTGGCAAGGTTAGCCTGATCAGTGTGCCTTTTTTTATCGCACTTGAAATCTCGAAAACCCCGCCAAGCGAAATGGCCCTTTCCTTCATGCCTAAGAGGCCAAAAGATTTTCTGGAATTCATCTCCATTTCTGTTAAGCCAATTCCATCATCAAAAATGGATAGGGTAACGGTTCCGGAGATTTCGTATAGGTCAATATTAACATGGGTTGCTTTTGAGTGTCTGGCAATATTGGTCAGCGCTTCCTGTACAATCCTGAAAATATTGAGCGAGTCAGAAGGTGGGTATTCGGGGAAAACCCCAACCTTGAGAAGTACTTGAATGCCATTCCGTTGGGCAAATTCATTGGTGTACCATTCGAGGGCCGCTTCAAGCCCAAGGTCGTTAATAATATCTGGCCTCAATTGCGAGGTAAGCCTTTGAACTGTTTTGATAGTATCGCCTACAAGGTTTGATATTTTGTCGATTTTCAATACGGTCTCCTCTTCGGCAATATGTTTCTTCAGCAAGTTTAGGTCAATTTTAATCGCCGTAAGCGCCTGTCCAAGGTCGTCGTGCAGTTCGCGCGAAATAGAAACCCTTTCCCCTTCCCTTACGCTTTCGATGTGTTGTGTCAGGTCGCGCAGCCGTTCGAACGAATTTTTTATTTCTTTTTCCGATTCCTTTTTTTCGGTAACATCCTGTACGCTTCCTACCAATTGAGATACAGCACCTTGATTGTCATAATTTATTGATGCCAAAGCTTGTAGATGCTTTTCTTGTCCATTTGGCAATACAATCCGGTGGGTTTCATTAAACAAGCCTTGAGAATCCCATATCAAAGATATGGATTTTTTCAAAGCCTCCAGGTCATCGGGATGAACCCTGATAAGAATTGCGTCTAAAGTTGGCTTTATGGTAAAAGGTTTATATCCAAATATTCGGTAAGTTTCTTGTGACCATTGCATTTTGCCAGTGCCCTTTTCTAATGTCCAACTGCCGATTTGAGCGATTTGTTGGGTGTCGGATAAGAGTGCCTCGCTTTTGCGCATTGATTCTTCGGCCTTTGTTTTTTCGTTAATGAGTTCCAGTTTGATCAATGCAAGGTTCACCTGTTTTGCCATCGTATCCAGGAAATCTATTTCTTCTTTTGTCCATTGCCTGAAGTCATGGATTTGATATAACATTAATAAACAAAACCCATTTTGGCCAAAATTAATAGGAAACCACATTAAAGTTTTGATGTTGGAATTTTCGTGTAATAATTTTCCGGAATTATCTTTTTTAAAATATTCGTTTACATTGTTGGCCGAACTTGTAAGGTAACTTTGGGAATTCCTGATTTCTTTCAAAGGGCCGAGGAACAAATCAAGCGATGCATACTCTCCAATATTGTAACCATTCTCCGTTTGATCGTTTTTTTGCCATTCGCACAAAGAGAAAATCCTGTTGGTCGAGAAAGAGATGTCACAAATCATTCCTGCATCTACTTGCAGCGTTTCGGCAATAATGCGGTTGGCATTTTCGAGGATATCGGCCGCATTTTCTTTTGTAATAATGATTCCGGCCAGATCGTTCAATGCGGTTGTAAACCGTAATTGCTGCTCCCGAAGCATTTCCGTTTGCTTGCGAAGCGTAATATCCGACAAAAAATTCATTGTGGCCGGCTTGCCCTGCCATTCAATTTTTACCCCCGAAACTTCGAACCAAAAAACTTGGCCTTGTTTGTTTATTCCCCGGATCTGATATTGTGAAGGGGCATATTCCCCTTTTATCCTTTTTGTGTAGTAGTCTATCACTTCCTCTCTATCGCCAGGGTGTATAAAATCCAAAAACTGCTTCGACATGAGTTCTTCCTCTGTCATACTGGTAAGCTCCATCATTTTGCGGTTAGCAAATTTCAGCATCTCATCCTGAACCACAATTATCCCCTCATTTGCAGTTTCCACCAAAGTGCGGTATTGCTTTTCCTTTTTGTAAAGTTCGGCTTCAATTTCCTTTAACCTTGTAATATCGGTCATTACAGTGAGAAAAGATTGGCTTTCATAATTATCTAACAATTCGCCCGAAAACAAACCGCTCAGTATTTTACCCTCCTTTGTCCTTATCTGCAGTTCGAAGTTTTGAAGCGTACCATGTTTTAATAATTCATACGAAGCTAATTTTTGTTTTTCAGGTTTAACAAAAATCCCTATTTCAGAGGATGATTTTCCTAATACCTCATGTTCGGAATATCCGGTAGTGGTTAAGAATTTATCGTTTACTTCGGTAAAAACCCCATTGGTTGTGATTGACATCAATGCAGGGTTGCGATAAAAGAACTTGTTGAATTTCCGTAACGAAGTCTGTATTTCACTCACATCCTTGTTTAGGACGAAAACGCAGCTTTCCCCGTTCCAGTTACCAAACCAGCAAGTAGATTCAACCAGGATAAGGGTATTGTCAAATTTCTTAAGCGGAAAGTTGAATTTTTGTTGTAAACCAGAAAAGCCCTTATCAAGGACTGCCCTTAATTCGTCCTTTACAGAAGCAGGGTAAAAATCATAAATTTGAATTGAACTAAGGGTTTCATATGTAAAGCCTAAATTGAGCTGGGCTGCACGATTTGCATAAAGAACTTCTCCAAGTGTGTTTACAATGATAATTATATCGGAGATGGATTCAAAAAAATTACGGAAGTTTGCCTCGCTGCATTTTAATTTTTCTTCAATCTCTTTTCTTGCTGTAATATCCTGAATGGTACCTAATAATCGTTTAGGCTTGCCATTTGCACCAAAATCAAACTCACCAAAAGCCGAAACCCAGATTTCACGCCCATCTTGTGGCCTTATGACCTTGTAATCCAATTCGAACCTGGTTTTTTGCTCAATACATTCGTAAAAATGGGCTGTAGCTATCTCCCTGTAATCCGGTGCAACCAACGTGGACCAGCTCCCAATATTTTTTTCAAATGAGGCATCAATTCCGAATATATCGTCAAGCATTGGTGAACTTGTCCAGACTTCGGTTTCGATGTTGGTAATATAATATCCAATGCGCGAAATATCCTGGGCCTGACGCAATATCAGCTCGCTGTCGCGAAGTTTTTTCTCAGCCTTTTGGCGCGATTCGGCAGCAGCTTTATTTATTTCGTCGACTCTTATAATTTCTTCAGCCTTTTTATGAAGGCTAATATCAGTTGCGTTTAAAAGGCAGTGTTTACCATCATCAATGGTTTTGCCTACAAGAATAACATGCTTACTTTCTTTTTCGCCCAGATCAAGTTTTACTTCTACTGTTTCCTGTGCAGAAAACCGGAATACATTGTCGAGAAAAACATTGAAAGCTTGCTTTGTATCATTTGAAACAAAAGAATCGAAATTGCTGTACAATAACTCTGTACGGACTTTACCCAGCAATTGGGCGGCACTCAGGTTTAGTTGCTGAATAGACGCTTGAGGCGAAAGGGTAAAAAACCCAACAGGGGCAAAATCATAAAGCGTAGAGAATTTCTTTGCGGCTTTCTCGGCCATAGATTTTGTGCGAAGCAGCTCTTCATTCTGCTGTTCCACCTCCAACTGATGTTTCTTGTTTAATTCCTCCAATTCTAAGCGATGGGTAATATCCAGTGTAAAACTCAGGAACCTTTCCTCTGAAATTTTAATGGCTTCAATGGTCCACCATCTAATTAGCCCACTTTTATGCGTAAAAGGCAAATCACCTTTTGCTTCCCCTTTCTCGATAACAACCCGGAAAAGAGCTAATCCTTCATCGAGCGATTCTTTCGGTAAAAAATCAGGAATAGACATTTGCAGTATTTCTTCTTCCGAATATCCAGTCATGAAACATCCTGCCTTGTTTACATCAACATACCTGCCATTTTTATCTACCACAAAAACTCCGTTTGGGGCATTTTCAAAGTAGCCCAAATATTTATCGCCCGAATTTTTTAATGATTTTGCAAGGTTGCTCCATTTCAACGCAGCTTCAGCTTCTATCAAGGCTGATTTTTTTTGGCGGAAAAGGTCAAGATAAACATTGATTTTGGTTTGCAAAATCTGGTTGTCAATAGGTTTGGATATAAAATCGAGTGCGCCGGCATCATAACCCGCAACTACCTCGTTTTTACTAAAGTATTCGGCAGTTAGAAAAATTATGGATACTTTATCTTCCGCCCTTTCCTGATTCAATTTGATGGCAAGTTCAAAGCCATCCATTTCGGGCATACGAACATCAATTATTGCCAGGGCAAGCTCAATTCCTTGTGTAATATGAAGGGCTTCAATACCAGAAAGTGCCTGAATAATGTTGACATCGCTTTTATTGATAATCCTGTTTATGAGCGCAAGATTTTCAGGGATGTCGTCAACAATAAGAATATTGGGTAAGGGTTGCATATATAAGTGAAGGTTAATTGATTAGGATGTTATAACCAATGGCAAAGTTACACTATATTCCTTTTGGTTTGAAATATCCCTTTTAGTGAATGCAATATATGTAAGTAAAGGGATATATTAGTTGGCTAATTCTTATTTTGAGGTGCGATCTGACTGTCATCAAAACCAAAACTTTGGTCAAAATGGATTAGATTTTTTTACTTTTTGCTTGATCAAAAAGTAAACAAAAAATCAAGGCTTTATAA
>CAJAXK010000197.1 GCA_903946925.1 uncultured Bacteroidales bacterium
AATTAGGGGGTTAGGGGGTTAGGCTGTTAGGCTGTTAGGCTTTAGGCTGTTAGGGGGGAGAGTTGTTGAGTTGTTGAGTTGTTGAGGGGTTGAGTTGTTGGGGGGTTGAGTTGTTGGGGGGCTTTAGGCTATTAGGAGCTCTGGCTGTTAGGGGTGGGAATGGTTGTCAATATTTTTTTGCAAGTCGTTTTGAATGATCTGTTTTAATTCATCTATTGAAGGCAATTGTACCAGGTATTTACTCACAAAAACCTCGTGCGACAATCCTGATGTTGCATATTCGACCAAAGCATCATTCTTTCTTGCGCAAAGAATTATCCCTACGGGAGGATTGTCGCCGTCAGTAATTTCGTTTTTGCAGTAATAATTGAGGTACATATTCATTTGTCCGGCATCGGCATGGTCAAATTCGCCTACTTTAAGGTCGAGTAATACATGGCATTTCAGGATTCGGTTGTAAAATACGAGGTCGATTTTGTAGTGTTTATTATCGAAGGTGATGCGTTTTTGACGTGCTTCGAAGCAAAATCCCCTGCCCAATTCAATGAGGAACTTTTGTAAATGAGTTATAATGGCTTGTTCGAGGTCGCTTTCGGAATATTCGGTTTTTTCTTCAAGCCCAAGAAATTCGAGGAAGAAAGGATTTTTGATCACATCGGCAGGAAGAAGCGGCACTTGGTCTTTTGCCTTCGAGATTACAGATTCTTTATCCGTTGAAAGACCTGTCCGTTCAAACAAAAGTGTACTCATGGCCCTGTTTAATTCCCTAACGCTCCAGTTGTTTTTTATAGCTTGCACCTCATAAAAAGTTCTTTTTAAGGGTGTATCTGCACCAAGAAGTTCTATAAAGTGCGAAAAACTAAGACGGGAAAGCAGGATGTTGGATGGGAAAGAAAGTTTAGTTTTTTCCGCAGCAATTGATACCTCTTTTATTTTAGGCAAGAGTGTTGGCAAAATGGCGGACGTTGTCCCCCAATTTGTAAGGCTTTCATTATCTGTTATTTGTAATTTGGCGGACACTGTCCCCCAAATTTGTGGATATGCGAGGTAGAAGGCACGGCAAGTCCTTATTGAACGGGAATCCAAACCCCTGATTCCGGCGTTCTTCAACATACCCGCCAATACATCAATTGCCTTGGCAGCATATTTTGCCCTGTCGCTTCCACTTTGCTCATATTCAACCACATACAAACCAATGAGCCAATTGCGCACAGAAAGTGTAGTGTTCACCTGCTGTATTGCCCTTTGCTGCAAAAAAGTGTTGAGGCCTGAGATTTCAGATGCAAGAAGCGACAAATTGAATTCACTCATACGGATAATTGTGATTTTTTAAGTTGAAGAATGTTCAGTAAAATGTAACAGGTTTAGGATGGCTTATTGTTTTTTTAGTGAGGGTATCAGTTTTTGGCTATACTAATTTTAATGCGTTGGCTTTGAAAATCGGGCATGGCAACGCGGCAGTCGCCAAGCCATTCCTGAAATTTTTTTGTTGAAATTGCTTTTGGAAGGGTATATCCACTAGGCAATAATGAAGCATCAGACAAAATGGGTTTGCAATAGGGAATCGGGGAAAAGATTACATAAATACTGTTATATTCCAGTGCCTTGTATGTGAAGAGTTCAATTTCATCAGCCCTGACATCGAATTGATTTAGCTTGTTGGTATTGGCAAATAAAAAATAGGGTTTGTCGCCAGTTATCTTGACGGCACTTTCATTGCCCTGGTTCAGATATGGAAATAAGCGGCGGGCAGTCTCACCATCTTCATCTATAAAAACAGAAAGATATCCATCAACCGGTGATTTAAAATAGAGATAAAAATTCTGTCCATCCATAAACGAGGTGGTTTCACAATCAAGCATAGTGCATCGTAAGGTACTGGCATTTAACTTTGCCTTTGGAGTGATCCGGCGAGCAAGACCTTCGATATTGCAAGTTTTCCAGGTTATTTTTTCTTTATCCTTTTTGCCATTTTGTTGCTCCTCGATTTCATCTTTGAATACCGGTTCGTTATCCGTTTTTAGCCATTCGCCTTTTACCTTGGTACCTCCGATTATATTGTAAGAAATCGTACCGTTTTGTAGGGTAATGTCCGCTTCCTGCTCTACATACGTTCCGAAAGCCTCCTGTATGGCATTGATTATTGCAAGCTCTTCAGCTTTTTCGCGTGCCTGGTCGGGGGTCATATTGTTTTCGACCCTTACCTGACTTTTGCCTTTAACATGAATGGGGTCGTTATTATTTTTGAAATCCTGGGCTTGGGCTGTAATGAGCAGAAAGGTAAAAAAAAGAATAAGAAAGTGTAATATCTTCATTTTAAAGCGGTATTTGTTCGTGATAGGTAAGTAGAGAAATGCCATCAAATATATGGCTATTTTTTGGATTAAAACTTTGTATGATTTTTTTTATTTAGGAGTTGGGGGCGTGGGTTTGGTGACAGCAAAAGACTGAAATCAACAAAAAATTATGGCATGTAATCTATGATTGTAGGGATTACATTTTCGAAATCGGGCATTGGCTTTCCGAAGGGAGCACCGATATAGGTTGGGTCGCAATGGTAGTAACGGGCGTTATTGTGTATGATGTATTTGCCATTAGGCATAGATGGGATGTTAACGGCGAGGGAAACATGGGCTGGATAGTTTAAACCTATTACCTTGCAGCTAGTATAACGGTTTATCAGCTTGGCCAAAAGTACGGAGCGATCTTCGCAATCGGCAAAAGGGAAATAGAGGGTTTCGTCGGCAAAAAAGTATTTTTCGTGGCCGAATTGGTCGCCGTCGGTTTGATAGCGAATAGCGTCGTGAATGAATTTAAGTAGGAAGGCCACTTTTTCATCGTCCTTTTTAGTATTCAATACAGGTAGGAAGTAAGCATCCAATTGCCTAATTGCATTGGCAGAAAGTGGGGCAGTAAAAAACACTTTAAGCTCACATTGGGGGTAATTGTTGTAAAAATCCATCAGGTTCTTGTTAAGTTGCAAAACTAAAGATGGGTTGGCAGATAGGGTTCTAGTAGTAAACAGGTTTGTGAGTTCGGGGGTTTGGGTAATCATAAACGACAATGAGGTAATTGCTTGTGGGTAATCTCCTTCATGGATAGTGAGATTTTCGGGGTTTGCCTGCCCCAAGCCAAAATTGAGAAAATAGTATTGTTTGCCTTTTATGGTATAGCTTGATTCATAAAGGTTTTCATTTGAAGGCAGCAGAAGGTATATGGAACGCTTGTTATAGCCCACTTTTACATTAAACCCCGAACGCAGCATGGCAAACCATGTAAAAAGGACCCGGTTGTTGATGTCGGGATACATTTTCTCGGAAGCTTTTATAAACAAGTTCGCCAACCCCCAGTTGTTCAGGCGACATTCATCCGCTTCTTTCTTCAGCGTTTTAACAGCGATATTCAGAATTGACGAAGCGGAAGCATCGGCGAAATAGGAAATAATCCCTTGCTTTGTTAGGGCAGAAAGTACTGGAAGGTTTTGGGATGTGGATGGGAGATCGAAGTTGGTTCCATAGTATTCAATTTTTGACATTGGCACAGATACAGACATGGCAGATTGATTGGGGATTGTATCTGTTTTTATGGGAAAGCGTTCAATGGCATCGGGCAATTCGGGTGCAATTGGTAAAGGTTGTAGCAGAGTGTCAGGCGTAATTTTCGGCATAGGTGATGGCAGGACTTTGGGTTGCGGTTCTGGCTGAGGGCTAACCGAATCTGATTTTGGGCTTTTTGGGGTTACCGGTGTTTCAGGTGCCTTATAGGTTGGTGGGGTTTGGGGTTCGGGTAAGGTAGGTATTTTATTCTGCACCCCGTTAATCTCTTTCCAGGATTGGGCAAGGAATTGGAGGAAAAGGGAGTCGTTGCTTTGCCTATATGTGCTGAATTCCTTATGGATATCGGTATTAAATGTATCGAACTGCTTTTGGAAGGAGCTGTCCGGGGAGTTGGATTGGGCGGAGAGGAGTGTTGGTATGCTGGTTAGCATAAGAGCCAAAAAGAGGATGGGGAGGGTGGGGTTCATGGGTGTGGGTAGTTTAATGGTTCAAGGTTCAAGGTTCAAGGTTCAATGCCTACGGCGTTCAAGGTTCAATGCCTGCGGCGTTCAAGGTTCAATGCTGCGCGTTCATACTTCGACAGGCTTAGTAACCTTGCTATATGTTCAATGCTGCGCGTTAAAGGTTCAATGCTGCGCGTTTAATTCTTACTCAATTTTGAAGCTATGTTTTATGGTTTTATCTTGGGACAAGTACCAAATGTAGGTGCCGGGTTTTAACACATCGGGCAATACTTTGTAGTCGGGTTGGGTTGGTTTTAAGGTTACTTTTTTTATAATATTGCCAGATTTGTCTGTTATAAAAAGCTGGTTTTCGGCTGTGGCAATCGGAGGGAAAAACCAGATGGTGTCGGTTTTCCGGAATATTGCCCCTTCAGGTGGCAGAAATGATATTGTTGGCTTGTCAGGTTGTTTGGTAAAAGTATCCGCTGAACCATATTCAATTATTTTGTTGTCGTTGCTTGGTATAACTTCATCGTCCCCGGGGTTGATTTCCTGGTTTGCAAGGTCGGGCGTAGAGTTGTGTTTTGTTTGCATCACGAAAAACGAGGCAATCCCCATGACCGCGATCAGGGAAGCTGCTATAAGATACATTCTGCGCTGGTTTGCCGATTTGCGTTTTTCGTTGGTAACAATGGATCGGATTTGGGTTTTCAATTTGTTGCGTTCGGTAGCTTCAAGGTACGATAGCTGAATTAGTTTTCGTTTTCTAACAAGTTGTTTGAAGTCTTCATCCGTATTGATGCGGTGAGTAAAAGCTTCTAACTCCTTATCGGTGAGGGAGCCTTCGAGGTAGCTTTCAATGAGGTCTGTATCGTTGTGCAGGTTGTCCATTTTCGTTTTTTCTATTTGTTAGCTAAGATTTCATTCCAGGTTTTGTCGTTCAAAACGGCTTCCTTTAATTTTTCAAAACATCGCTTAAACCTTTGCCGGGCATTGTCCGCTTCAATGTTAAGAACTTTGGCTATTTGGTCGAATTTAATGTTGGTATCTGAATCGAGGATTGCTGAGGGACTAATGTTTTCTATGGTCAAACCAAAACGCAGGTCGATAATCTCGCGGCATTTATCTTCCATTTTATCTTTTAGGATGGTAAGGCGGTGAATCAATTCTTCTTTGTCGGGTTCGCTTTCTTCCATTTCTGGTGGTTCCGTGCTTACAACTTGCATTTTGTTAGCCCTTTCCATTTGTTTCAAGCAGATGTTCCGGCAAATGGACGACAGATATGTATTGAACGAACTGTTGCCGCTGAACTTGTTTTCGGCAATATTTCGGGTAGCTGCAACCAAACCATCCTGAAACACGTCGTCAGCATCTAAAACCAAGGAATGAAAGCTGTAAACTAAAGCTTTTATCCCGGGGAAATAGCTTTTGTAGATGTGGGCTATTATTTGGTTGTTGTTGTGGATTATCCCAAAGATGATTTCGGCATCGGTGTATTTTTGTTTATTGTACCCGGGATTGAGGAAATGTGACAAATTTGATGTGTTATTTTTCATATTTTTTCCGGAATAAGATATATTCGATACACGGAGATTAATGGAGGACGAAGGTAGGGATAATTGTGTTAATTTGGGAATGCGATAATGTGGTAATTTGAAAATTTGGGGATGTGGAGATTTGGGGATGTGGGGATGTGGGAATTAATTTGAAAATGTGGGAATTTGAAAATTTGAAAATGGGATGATAATGCGATAATTTGGTAATGCGATAATTTGGTAATGTTGTAATGAGCTGATGTGGGGATGTGAAGATTAATTTGAAAATATGGGAATTTGAAAATTTATGATTACAGATAATAATGTTTCCTAAATTCCTGATTATAACCAGAATATCTATATTGGGGTTATTTGCAGCCTGAACGGATGAAATCCTATCTGAAGTGGAGGAAATTGTGGTTTGTTCGAGTGTGTGGATTTCTTCGGCAGTGTATTTGTTCTGTGTGCAGTTGAATAAATCTTAAAGAAGCTTTCGGAGAGTTAATGAAAACTGCTTCGTGGGTTTGGGTTTGTTCAAATGGGAACGCAGAAATAGATGTAACAAAATCAGACAAGGAATATTTTTGTTAATTTAAGCAATCTGTGATTGTTGAACAGGCACATTGCTTAAATATAAGGTTGCAAGAAGTGTTTTAATGTACAAATGAGGATGTGTTTAATTTATAATTGAG
>CAJAXK010000198.1 GCA_903946925.1 uncultured Bacteroidales bacterium
GACAAAAGCTTGGTTTTGTGCCATATCCAATGCCTTGTATTGCGGGAAGATACCTTCGGATTAGAAACGCATTGTATTTTTATAAAGCCTTGATTTTTTGTTTACTTTTTGATCAAGCAAAAAGTAAAAAAGCTAAAATGTTTTGACTAGAGTTTTGGTTTTGATGATAGTCAGGTAGCACCTCAAAATATTAATTAGCCTGAAAACCTATATTTTATTACTAAACCAACTTATGGATTATTATTTCGGGCTAACAAGGTTTTTTCTGCAAACATTCCAATGTCTTAGACGGGTATAACCGCCGAGGCGGCAAAATATAAAGGCAGGAACGAGATTTTGTCATCGGCAATGCGTCCAAATCTTGCATCTGAAAACACAAAGGATTGCTCAACGTTGTTAAATGTATCCAGCAACAAATGCAGGCTTTTCAGGCTTCCGCTTTTACCACTTTTCACTTCAATGGGGATAATTTTCCCCTGTTTTTCAATTAAAAAATCGGTTTCTGCATTGCTTCCAACTGCCTCCCGCGCCCAATAATACAAATCGGAACCTGTGGCCGCCAATATTTCCTGCCCTACAAACTGTTCTGCCATTGCCCCCTTGAAAACCGACAACAAATCGCTTTTTACATATTCGCCCGAAATGCCATTCATATTTGCCATTAATCCAATGTCGAGCATAATGGCTTTGAATTTCTTGTCGGTGGCACTGGCGCCCACCGGAATTCCTGCTGCTGATGCTGCCTTAACTTTTTTGAACAACCTGGCCGTTTCCAACAACTCAAAAGCTTTTTTGATGGTAGGGTTTGTAAAGCCGTCAGCCAATTCGGAGTATTTTATTTGCCCGCCAACTTTTTGTGCAATGTTCAGCAACACCGAATTGAGGCAGCTTTTGTCGGACCGGCCCGAATATTTCGAGAAATCCTGCCTGAATGTATGAATCAGATCCGATTGTATTTCAAACACTTCCTTAAAACTGTTTGTCTCAGCATACGTCTTCACACATTCGGGCATTCCCCCAATAAGGAAGTATTTCCGCAATTCTTCGTTTAATAGCGTGTGGGTTGATTCCGGAAGTTCTTTTGGCTGGTTAATCATAAGTTCAGCCACCAATTCTTTTCCGGTAGCTTTCAAAAACTCATAAAAAGTCATTGGATACATGTTTATCAGTTGCACCCTTCCAACCGGGAACGGAATGTCCATAAGAGCAAATTCGATTAGCGAACCGGCAGCTATAACATGTAATTCAGGCAATTGCTCATAAAAGTAGCGTAAAGAAGCAATTGCGCGCGGACATTCCTGAATTTCGTCGAAAAACAACAAATCCATACCCGGAATAATTTTTTTATTGATCAAGATTTCCAACTCTGACAAAATTCTCCGGATTTCGTAATCTGCCTCAAAAACGGTTTTTAAATCCCGGCGTTTCTCAAAATTGAGGATATGTATTGACCCTTCGAAATGGGAATTGCCGAAATCAGTGATGGAAAAGGATTTGCCTGTTTGGCGCGCACCCCTTACAATCAATGGCTTCCGGTTAGGTTTTTCTTTCCATTTCTGGAAACTTTGGGTGATGGCTCTTTCCATAGCAATTGTAAATATTAGTGCAAAGATAGTGCATACTATTGCAAAAAAAGCAAATCGTCCCAATTATCCTTTAAAAATAGACGGTCTATTTTATAGGTATCCTATAAAAATAGACGGTTGTTTTTAAATCTTTTCTTAAAAAATATAATGGCTATTTTAATGAAAATGCCAAATTCCTATTAAAGACTATAATATATTTATCTATTATTCAATAACTTAAACCACATTTATAATGCTTCAAAAATTCCTTATTTGTTATTAAAATCCGACATGGTTTGTTTCGCCCCGGCCAACACAAAACTTTTAATGATTGAAACAGCGGTTTCGATGCGTGGGATAAGGTCTTTTTCTTCTTTTGACGACCAGCGGCCCAGCACATATTCCACTTGAAAGCCTCGTGCATAATCCTTGCCAATACCAAACCGCAGCCGCGACCACTCAGCGCCTTGAAGCGTTTCAATAATATGGTTCAATCCATTGTGGCTGCCTCCGCTTCCTTTTGTTCGTAAACGCAAAACTCCCAGTTCGAGGTCAATATCATCAGTAATTACCAAAACGTTTTCGATTGGGATGTTTTCCTTGTCCATCCAAAATTTAACGGCTTTGCCACTCAGGTTCATGTAAGTGGTAGGTTTAAGGATAAATAAAAGTTTGTTTTTGATTTTGGCTTCGGCCATAGAAGCGTGGCGTTCAATACCAAATTTCACACCCAATTCGGCAGCCAAAGCATCTGCCACAATAAACCCAATATTATGCCTGGTGTATGCATACTCTTCACCAATATTGCCCAAACCTATTATTAAATACTTGTCCATGCTCGTTTTTTGCGGCTGCAAATATACCGAGAAAATTGGGTTAATTTGAAAATGAGGTAATTTGAAAATTTGAAAATGGGGGGGATGCAGTAATGTGTTAATGTGCTAATGTGCTAATGTGCTAATGCGATAATGTGTTAAGTGTTCATAATTTGGCAAGTAAAAATTGGTTTACGGAGCCCCAACACCTAAACCCTAAAACCCTACACCTATTTTAAAAACATCCCAATCCATCCCAACGGTAAAGCTTTCGCGGAAAGTGGAAAGCTGGTTATAATTCAGGTTGACGGTTTCTGAACCTTCTTTGTTGGCTTCCATTTCAATAATATGCTTGCCTTTAAAATCAATTATTGTCGAGTCGCCTTGGTGGTTTGTTGCTTTTCCGTCAATTCCCACACGGTTGGATGCAACCACATAACTTTGGTTTTCGATGGCGCGTGCTATCAAAAGCTGACGGAAAGCATAACTTCGTGCGGCTGGCCAGTTGGCCATATAAAGCAAAATATCGTATTCATAAGTGCCTTCTTTCCAGGTGTTTTTGCTCCAAACAGGGAAGCGCAAATCGTAACAAACCAAGGGGCAGATTTTCCAACCTAAAAGGTCAACTATCAGTTTTTCGGATCCTTGGGCAAACATTTCATGTTCGTTGCCAGGATGAAACAAATGTCGTTTATCGTAGGTTTGGTATTTGCCGTCAGGCTGCATCCAGATAAGGCGATTGTAATAATTGCCGTTTTCATAGATTACGAGACTCCCGGTGAGCACACTATACAGTTTTGCTGATTGTTTGCTCATCCATTCCACCGTTGGCCCTTCCATATTTTCTGCTAGGGATTGAGACTCAACCACAAAGCCGGTATTGAACATTTCGGGCAAGACTATCAAATCGGTTTTTCGGTCAATCTTTTCAAAGAAATCTTCAAACTTCAACAGATTGCTTTTTTTGTCCTGCCAGGCAAGGTCAGGCTGAATAAGGGTGATGGTAAGATCGGGAATCATAATGCCAGTTTAAAGATTGGTTCAAATGTAGGATAAAAAATCCAGCGAAAGCTCTCAATTTTGTTTGTGTTTTGTTGAATAAAAAAAATATTTCATTTATTACATGGTTGGTTTCAATCTTTGTTTACATTTGCATAAAATAATACCTACAAGTATTAATTTATGTTCATTAGCAAAACATCTGAATACGCGTTAAAGGTTCTAACCTACATGGCACTGAAAAACGCTACTCAGTTTTCGGCGCAAAGTCTTTACGTGGAACTTGATATTCCTAAGCGATACCTGATGCGGTTGCTTACAGATTTGTCGAAAAGCGGCTTTATTAAAGCCACCCGCGGCAGGAGCGGTGGGTATATATTTGCCCGTCCGATTGACACCATTTATTTTTCCGAAATTATAAATTCGGTTGAGGATTTGCAATCCTTTGAAGGTTGTGTACTGGGAAACGCTGTTTGCCCGGTTGATAAACCCTGTGCCATGCATCATATTTGGGAAAAGCCAAAGCAGGCATTCCTAGAAACAATAAAAACCACCACGCTGGCAGATTTGCTTTAACTTAACTTTACTTGTTCAATTACTTCCCAAATGAAAAACTTATTAGCTGGATATAATTAGGATTTGTAGTACCAAATTAATTAAATAATTAACCAATAAAACGTGAAATTATGGTAGACTCGAACACCGTCCTTTTCGGACAAACATTAATTTACACTTTTTACGCGCTGGCAATCATTCTGCTGATGGGCTGGTTCGGATATCGTGTAACAACCGATGGCCCTTCGA
>CAJAXK010000199.1 GCA_903946925.1 uncultured Bacteroidales bacterium
GACTAAACTGTGTCGGGTTCTTGAAATAGTGGCTTTAGCGAGAATAACGTTTTTTTCTATGGCAATAAGAAATACCTATAAAAAGAAAAAAACTTATGAAGCGGATGCCCGGTGCGCGGAAATAAGAAATAAAAAATACCTATACGCGCAATTTCCCAGCCTAAAAAAAGGAAGATAAAAATGGTTAAGATAGTCATGCATGAATCAGAAATCTTAGCGAAATGAATATTTTTTTTGAAGAAAGGTCAGGTAAAACTAAACTCTTTTCAAAAAGCGGTCAAGAAAAAAGTAGGGAAACAAGTTCTAAAACAGGTACTAAATAGAGAGCTGGTCGTGCATCAGCGAATATTTTTCAAACCACCAAACTTGATAAATCTTTCGAAAATCGCAATATTTATACAGAAATTCTAAATTGTTATGCTAAAAATCTAAATTCTGAAAGCAGTAAAAATGCAACGAAAGCAGACCAAAAAGCAAAACAATCAACTCAAAGTGAAGCTACAACTAAAACAATTTAACAAGCGTAAAATAAAGCACATACAGATAATAAAACAACTGCTGAAACTGAAAGAGGCAGTTATAATAGACGAAAAAGCACTCCAAAAACTTGTCAAAAAAATGGTAGTGCAAATGGCAGAAATTGTAGTCCTAAAACTACGAAAAAACGTAGAATTGCTAAACAATCAGGTCGTTGCTATACTGAAAATTCTATTTTAAAAACTTTGGCAAAAAAAGCTTAGTATGAAATAGAAACTTAGAATAGAAGTCGTTAATATGCTGATAGTGATGCATTTCAAGATACTATTTTCTTTATTAATTATAGTGAAGCATAAAAAGAAAAACAGTAAATGAAAAAAGGGCGAAGCCGTTTTTTCATTTACTTTAAGAGGTCGTTCCATACGCCTGTGGCTCGCGCCTTGTTTGACCGGAGGGAGTAGCGCACAAGAACATTCCGCTAAGAGGGAAGTGGGAAGGATTTAGCAGCTTACAAAATTTTCAAAGTGGGAAATATAGGGTGGCAGTGGGAAGGTGAAAATTTTGTTTGCTGCTGAGGAGTTGCGAAATTCATTTCCTTTTTCAGGAAATGTATTGCAGCAACAAGGAAAGCGGGAAGGTACAAAAATACTTTTATGTTACCTTTTGCTTAGAAAAGGGCGAAGCCTGAGCAATAAATTCCGCTTTCATTTATTTCAGTAATAAGGAAATCAGTAAGTTGCTAAAAAGACTCTAAAAGGTACAAAAAGGTACAAAAATACTTTTCTGTTACCTTTTGCTTAGAAAAGGGCGAAGCCTAAGCAAGAAATTCCGCATAATAAATAAAGGGATTTTTTTTTCGAATGTGCCTTTTAAGTGAAGGGCGTAATTCGTTTGGGAACTAAACTGGTTAGCATGTGAGATAGTAGGACTATCCTCCGGCAAAGAAGTAGCTTTTATTGTTGTCCTCCCTTTTCTCTTTCAACACTTCCTTGCAGTCGATAAAAGTACCTATTTCACAATTGCTGTCGTAAATCCAATCTTTTACGTTTACTTCCACCCTAAGAATTTCACGAGGTTTTATTGCTGGAATTTCTTTGAAGACTTCAAAATAGTCGTCGTAATCGGATTGGCCATCTGATGCACGTTCTGTGTTTTCCTGAAAAATCCACAATTGCTTGCTTGTTGCACCAAGCTTTTTTGCCTCTTCGACACTGGCATCAATATCCCAAACTTTTAACAATACAGGGGATGATACGACATCGCCTATGTTTTGTATTCCAATAAAAATCTTTGTGCTGTCATTCCAAAGTGGAGGCTCAATACGGAGAATGATTAAATCCGGTTTTGGTTGTGCCAATAAAGAATTTGTTAGCAGCAATAAACCAACAGATATAATAAATAGACTTAAGTGCTTCATGATGTGGTTTTTATCTTTGTAAAAAATTTTTTAAATCAATTTGCTTCCGAATTGCATCCCCAAAGATAGAAACAGTTGCGTTTTAACCATGTTTTTTTTAAAGGAATCTACTGACTCTGTCCCCAATTATTACCTCACTATAGTAGCAGTACCAGATTTTCTTTGCGGAATATTTTCAGTATTTCCAATGCTGTCGGCTTCCCAGATAGTGCCCATCAGGGCTATTTGTAGTTATGGTACTTCCCGTACTTCAGTCAGATTTATGGCAAAGTGAAGATATATACTGGTTCTCGGATAAAACCAGAAATATTTTTTTGGCCTTCTAATCGGATTATAACCAGAATATATGTATTGAGGTTATTGGCAGCCTGAACGGCTGCAATCATATCTGAAGTGGAGGAAATTGTGGTTTGAATGAATTTGATATTGTAAAGTGAACCGGCTTCTGACATTTGATCAATAATGTCCAGATGAATGACTGCCGTTTTTCCAATTATGATATTTATGTTTGGTTTGCGTTGGTTATAAATGCAGTCTTTGATGAAGCTATCCAGGTCGCGAAATCCTTTTTCTGACTTTTTCTGTTGTATTTCGAGGGTGCGGATTTCTTCGGCAGTGTATTTGTTTTGTGTTTGGTTTATTAGGGACGTAACAGTGGCAAGTAATCGCACGGATCTATCTTTTTCTGTATTTTTTTTGTGATATGGCAGATTACTTCGATAGTTTTGGTATTGGTAAGCTGGATGCGAATCAGTGCCGAGACATTAAGTTGGATGGAATAGTGTGAGGCCAAATGTTTGAGTTGGATAAATAATTGGGATAGCTTATTGTGGGAAGGCTAATAGCCGACAGAACGCCTGATTGGGAGGAATGAGTGGATACCCATTGCAATAACTATAAGAGGAAAACGTACTTGGAGCCATCCGGCACTAGCAGTGTGGGGGTATTAGAATTTATAAGCCTTTAGAAACATATTTAAGTATTTGTTCTTTTTCGAGATTATCAATAGATGCTTTTTGCTGCATTTCATTTAAAAACTGCTGCCATTGTAGTTTAGTGTATTTTTCCGGCAGATATAAAGTGTGGCAGCTACCACATTTTTGAACATAAAGTTTCCTTCCTTCCTGCAATTGCGCCAAACTTGCAGAGGCTGTTTGTTGTGATTCGGACGGCGTATATAATGCTGAGGAACAGGAAACTGAAGCGATTATGGCGATAAGGATTATACTTATGATTGCTGCCTTAGAACATGTAAGAAAACAATAATCTAATCTGGACTTTTTCATATTCGTTTAAATTAAGGTTATTGTTTGTTTCTCCCTTGAAGGATGTAAGCTGAGGCATGGCAGTAAAATTCACCCAGAAATTTTTGTGTACATACGAAAAACCAAGGCCGGAAAATAATGCGCTGTGTTTAATTTCATTTTCTACAAATACATTCTTGTAGGCATTTTCAAGTGTGAGATGGAATTTTGGGCTTAGGGGATAAGCAAAAGCGAGATATCCCTCAATCTTTTTCTCTTTTTCCCATTCGAGCTCATTGTTTACATAACCGGGAGCAAATTCCTGCTCAAATACTGCGTTTGCTGCAATTGCGAGATTCCCGATTTTCTTATCCAGGATAATTTTACCTTCAAGTTCGTATTCGTTGCTGGAAATGCCGACTTCCCCATAAAGCGCTAATCCGATTGGGTGTGCAACAGGATCGAGTAACTTCAGTTTCCACTCGTTCGAGAATCCAATTTCATTTTCTGTTGCAAGAGATTTTTCTGAATTATCAGAAATGGTCTTGGTTTTGGAGGTTAGATTGAGATAAAAAGCAGTTTGGAGATTATTCCCCAGGCCAACCTCATATTCTGTTCGGTTATCATACCTCGCATAATAGTCTTCGCGCCCGGTGCGCAAGGTGTTCCAGGATTCCAACTCGCGTTGACCTTTATTTAAAACCGAACTTTGGTAAGTATAGGTAAACAGCCTATCCTGGGCATTAGCGGTAAGTATGCCTGTGAAGGATAATAAAATTAAGAGGTTTCTTGTAATTTGTTTATTTGCATTCATTGATTATTATGTTTTGAATTTGAATGCAAAGTACGTTGGATAAAACATGTGCAACAATCCCAATATGTAGGTATTTTAAAACCGTGAATCTACAAGGTTATTTAAAGCAGCATAGAGGGTTAAACCGGAAATGCTCTTGATCCCTAATTTAGAAGTGATATTTTTTCGGTGGGTTATTACTGTGTGAATACTAATAAAAAGCATATCGGCAATCTGCTTGTTGCTAAATCCTTGTGCAACCATTGTGAGCAATTCAATTTCCCTGCCTGATAGTTGATTGTTTGATTTTTTATCCGAAACCAACTTAACATAACTACTTATTTTATGAATAATGGTATCTATATCGTCATCAAGATATATGACTTCATCAAAGCACGATCCTAATTTATTGAACGTACCTGGTAGGGCAATCCCCAATATCGTATTTCCATTCTTTATTAAAATTTTTGAGTATTTATTAATGAGTTCTTCATATTGAGTATCAGCTAATATCAGTAAACCCTTCCAATTGCTAAATGCACCCGTTACAGGAAATGTAAACATCATATCATTGATACCAATATTCCGTGATAACAGGATGTTTTTCACGCCCTGCTGAATTATTGGGGATTTATGGATGATTACCGAATTGGCTACTTGCATCAGGGAAAAATTAACTTGAAAGTAATTTTAAAAGTTTTGGGATTAAAATTTTATCCTCAAATCGTGCGTGATCAAGTTGTTCTTTCTCAAAGTGGGATAAAGCATGCAACAAATCGTGAATTAAATCCATATTTACATTATGAGGGATATGCCTTATTATTATGGTTTTTAGATCGCTGATCTCATTTTCAACGTTTGTATGTTGCCTAAAAAGCTTTTTAATGTTCACGGATCTTTCATCCACGCTTTCCTTCTTATTTACTAATGGGAAAATATCCTTCTCCTCAAATTCAATATGTTGAAATAGTTTTTTTATATATTGATTCAGGTATTTTTCAATAACATGAAGTAGTTTTTCGTTGGGCATGTTTTGCTTTAACTGATGAATAAACCCATACAATCTTGGGATTGTCACCTGTTTGTGGTAAGTATGTGTTTTTATAAGAAAATCTATCAGTGGACTCAGTTCCAGATCATCAGGTTTTGGAAAGTAATTATCCGAGGAATAAGTGTTTAGGATAATAAGAATGAAATTGACATCTGCTGCATTCTGGCTGCATATTTCGTTGATGTTTCTTTCCCCTATATTTGTGCTTAACCCAAGCCTGTGAATTATAGGCAGCAAATCGATGTTCCTGCCAATTACATCAGATAATTTGTCGTTTCCGGTAATCATAAGTGTGTGATCAGATCTTAAGATGATGAGTCATTAAAACAATTTATATTTCAAATATAAAACCAAAATAGTAGCATTATGTTAAATCTGCAGCAATAGATTTCAAACTTTTTTATAAAGTCCTGGTGAAACTATACTAAAGTTTTTAAGGCAAAGCGTCAGAGATGAATTTGTTTTGTTCTACAATTGCTTCTGCCATTGGTGGGACAGGAGATGACAGCCCTTCGACAATCTCAAGGAAACAAAGGCAAAGGGGAAACCGGCGCTGTCTCCGTGGTTAAAGCAGGAGGGCTTATTAGAATATTTATGTTCTTTTAGCAGTGATTGATAAATTGTATTAAATCAGTTTCACAAACCTTCTGAATAAAAATAAATTTTCATTAACATATTGTTTATTTCAATATTTGCATACATTTGCATAAAATAATATCTGCAAGTATTAATTTATGTTCATAAGCAAAACATCAGAATATGCTCTAAGGATTCTTACGCATATGGCGTTGAATTACGAGACACAGTTTTCGGCGCAAAACCTTTATGAGAAACTTCACATCCCAAAGAGGTACTTGATGCGGCTGTTAACCGATTTGTCGAAAAGCGGCTTTATTAAAGCCACCCGTGGCAGGAGCGGTGGATATATATTTGCCCGACCTATTGATACCATTTATTTTTATGAAATTATCAATTCAGTTGAAGATCTGCAATCCTTAGAAGGATGTGTACTGGGAAACACTGTATGCCCGGTTGATAAACCCTGTGCCATGCATCAGATTTGGGAAAAGCCAAAGCAGGCATTTCTAGAAACAATAAAAAACACCACATTGGCAGATTTGAATTAACCAAACATTGTTCGTTTAATTTGCTATCAGTTGAAACACAATAAACAGCCTATAATTAATATATGTAGTACCAAATTAATTAAATCATTAACCAATAAAACGTGAAATTATGGTAGACTCGAACACCGTCCTTTTCGGACAAACATTAATTTACACTTTTTACGCGCTGGCAATCATTCTGCTGATGGGCTGGTTCGGATATCGTGTAACAACCGATGGCCCTTCGA
>CAJAXK010000200.1 GCA_903946925.1 uncultured Bacteroidales bacterium
AGCATCCCCAACAACCCAACCAGTTCCTGCATTATCTACACTGCCTGTTAAGGTAAGCGTATTGCCGCCAAGGATAAATTCGTCATAGTCTTTTTCTAGTAATAAAGTTCCAGTCACCTCCAGGTTTCCGGTCAGGGTGATTCCGTGATACAATGCACCAGCATTAACACCACCCAAAAGGGATAGGTTTCCGATTTGTAATCCATCCAGGTTAAATTCTGTGGTAAATCCGGCATTGTCCAAAACAAGGTTGGAGGCTGGGGTTACTGTTAATTTCCCATCGCCAGTTAAATCTTTCTTGAGTGTTAAGGTGTTGGCTCCGACTGCTAACCTAGAGGTTGAAGCGTCAAATGTTAAATTGCCATCAACAGTAAGGTCGCCAGCCATTGTTAAAATTTTGCCACTGTTAACAGTTATATCACCAGTTAAAGCAATGGTACCCGTACTTGTGAAAGTTACATTTTGTGTAACAGTCAACGATTCGGTATAACTACCGGGTTGTATGGTTATATGGTCGCCCGAATTAGCAAAGTTTATAGCTTCCTGAATAGTTGTATAGCAATTGTTTTGATCATCGTTTTTAATTAACCCCAAAACCATATTAAAGGATCCGGTCATATTGGTAACACAACCTGAAAGGTTACGGTAAGCTTTTACCGTGTAAGTGCCCACTCCCAAACCTGTCCATGTATGTGTAACACTGCTTCCTGATGTTTTACTGCTACCAGTAACAAAAGAACCATCTTTATAAAGTTCATACGTTACATTCCATTCTGAAGTATAATAGCCCGGTGTTGCTTCGGATGCCTGGATTTTTACTTCGCCCAAACCACTGCAGATAACAAAATCGGATCCACTTGTAGTATAGGTTCCGGTAATTTCAGCGGTTAGTACATTAGGTTTGGCGTAAATCCATTTGTAACCTACCAAAGTCCCGTTCGGAATTGTTGGCGCTGGTGGTGGAGCGGTTGCTAAAGCGTAAACCTCATACTTGCCTGGCAAACTGGGTTTTGTGCCAAATTCCAATGTAGTAGTAACAGTTAATGTTGCATCTATAAATGTATAGCTACCATCAGAAGGATTCATTCGAAAAAGTGCATACCACTGGTAAGGGGTGGCACTTGAAATCCCAATGGTCATAGGTCCATCTTCACACTGGCTGGTACCAGTAACTGTTGCTGCATTAAGCAATAAGCCAGGCATCAGGCAAAGCATAAGTAGCACAATAATTTTAGCCAAGGTGAAAGATTTATTTGTTTGCTTTTCAGGAGGGTAATTCTTTTTCATATCCTTTGATTTTATTTGGTTAGTTGATACATTCAGATTTTGAACACTCATTTATTTTTATAGGTAAGCTATCCTATAATTTATGTAGGGTTAAAACCAATATTTTTTTCTGGTCAATTTGTGTTCAAAACAATTATAAAGGAACATTACCGGATGGGTTTAATCCCATTGCCGGTAATGTTCCGTTTGCAATTTTACTATTTCGAACGGATTTCCATAATTGTCTTATTTCACAATTACCATTTTTCCGTTCTGTGTTAACACATCATCTTTCGTCCTCAAAGTGAACACATAAATGTAGATTCCAGGTGCTAACCTGCTTCCGTCAAAAGCAATTTTATGCGAACCTTCACTTCTGTCGGGGTTAACAATTTTGCCCATTAACCCGCCCATAAGGTTGAATATTTGAATGGTTGCTTCGCCTTCAACAGCCTGGTTGTAAGTAAAATTGGTTTGACCTACAAATGGGTTAGGATAATTCGACAACTCGAACCAATCTTCTGTTGTTCCATCATATACAGTTGGATTGTTAATTTCTGTTGTTTTTACCCCATTGTAACTGGCATTTACATCGCCATAGCAAAGGGCGCTGAAATTATTTACCAGACTGGCAGGAGTGGCAGCAGCAACTATAATTTGTATGGACGAAAATGCCGAACCACCGCTGTAGCCATCGTTGGCAAATTGTGCAGGGAAAGGATTTACAGATATATCAGATGTTTTGGTAAACACCCAATCTCCAGGGAAAGTATAGGCTGAATTATTGATCCGAGCTTGTACCTCGTTCTTATCATCAACATTTACACTTGCTGCTGCAGAATTTAGATAAACGTCTCCTGCAAGACGTTTGATACCTGTTAACAGGCATGGTCTCGAAGCACGGTAGTGGTTTGCAATGGCTGTAATATCAGCCGAAGTTACACCGCCCCATGGTTTAGGTGAGTGCAGATATACGTAATATGTGGCATCAGGTACCCCAGGAATTGAATAAGTTCCATTTCCTGAAGCTGCGGATGTGCCTGTATAGGAGGCGCCACCTAAAACAGGGGTGAGGGTTATTGCAACATCGTGCATCTGAGCGTTCACTGTTCCAAAAGCATAACTAATAGTGCCTGTAACTGTATTGCCAGAAGCTGGCATTGCATTTACGGTTACAGTTGCCTGATCAGCATCGCTTGCGCAGCCGAATGCATCGGTTACTACCAAGTTGTAGGTTTGTGTGGCTGCCGGGCTAACTGTTATTGATGCCGTAGTTAACGAACCTGGTGTCCATATATAGTTGTACGATGGAGTGCCTAAGCTTCCAACACCGGTAAGTACAGTTGATTGGCCAACAAAGATGGTTTTATCATCTCCGGCATTTGCCGTAGGTTTAGGCCTTACTGTTATGGTAACAGCTGCTGTATATGTAGCATTTATAGTTACCGTGTAGGTGGTCGTGCTGGCAGGTGTTGCAACCGGGTTAGCGATTGCAGTGTTGCTCAAACCTGTTGCCGGGCTCCATGCATACAATGTAGGTGTAACCCCTGAAATGGTTGCATTTAATTGTGCCGAACCTCCTGGACAGATGGATTGGTTAGCTCCTGCGCTTACATAAACCACATCAATGGTTTTGGATGCAGATGCTGTACAAGGACCGCTAGTTATTATTACACTAAAGGTAGACGTTACTGCTGGATTTACCGTAATGGATTGCGTTGTTGCGCCATTGCTCCAAGCATAAGTATATGAGCTACCTGCTGTAGCTGTTAGTGTATAAGGTCCGGTTCCGGTTTGTGTTATTTCGGCCACCAAGGCTGGATTAACTGTAAATGTTGCTGAAGCAGTACCACCAGCACATCCGTTAAGATCCTTACCTGTAACAGTGTATGTGAGTGATCCGGATGCTGCCGGGGTTACAACCTTATTAACACCTAAGCCAAGGCTGGTGCCAGCGGGGTTAAACCATTCGAAGTTTGAACCAGTAGCACCAGAAAGGGTTACTGACTGACCCAAACAGATAGTAGCACTGGAGGCTGAGGCGGTGATGTTGTTGATTGGATTATCGAAAACAAAGCTGCCAGGTGTACCAGATATGGTTGACCAGTAAGGGAAGTAGGTAGCTATGCCACTTACAGATGGACAGGTGCCCCAGTAATTGTTGGTTGCATCAACATTATTAGCTGATCCATTATTAACACCTAATTGAACTCCTGACAAATCATTCCCTGTCATAATTATTCCACTTACTGCAGGAGTAGCTGAAACAATTCCCAATCCTGTATGGGTATTGATGAATTCATTTCCCGTAATGGTTATACCAGTTGCTCCTTGTCTGATATGAATTCCACGATATTGGTCATCAGGATTGATTGTTCCGCTTGACGTAAAATCCTGGAAAGTATTGTTTCGGATGATTAAACCGTTTGAATTTGGGCCAGAAAATCTTGTTCCAAAAACATCAATACCCCTTAAATAGTTGATGCCATCATAATAATCTGCCTGAACACCAATGAAAGTATTGTTTTGAAGAATACCACCATTAGAGGTAGTTAACTGAAAACCATATCCATTAACTTCGACATAATTATTTTCAATTGTAGGGTTATTTAAACCATTGCAGTTCATCCCAGTCAAGTTTGTCGGTCCAAAATAGTTACCTTTAATAACTATATTATCACCTTCGCCCCAAAGTGCAGTTTCACCATCACCCTTAAAGTCATTAGCTTCAATTTTCAATCTTTCGAATCCGTTATTGCTAAAAAGTATGGTTCCAGTGCCTCCATGAGGACCTATAAACATGTTATTCTTAATTTCCCAGTCATTTCTGGTTAAGCCTGCACCATAGAAATGAAGCATTTCATTAGCCGTAGGTGAGGTGTTTTCAATGATGTTATTAAGAATTTTGAAATTATTGGCACTCTGATTACTGGTAACAATCCTTTCACTTCGTTTCAAATGGAAACCGTCTATAGTAATGTCGCTTGCATTAGGTAAAATCCCATTTGTAGGTGTCAGAATGGTTTCTGCACCTCTACCTGAAGGTGTAACACCTGTACCAACGGCCGCTGGTACACCTGCATTAGCACCTTTGAGTGTTAATGATTTGGTAAGGGCTAATAAAGATTCATTAAAAGTACCGGCAGCCACATTTACTGTATTGCCTGCAGTTGCTGCATCAATACCACGCTGAATACTTGGAGTAGTGGTATAAGGAGAAGCATAACTATTTGTAGTTACAAATAAATTA
>CAJAXK010000201.1 GCA_903946925.1 uncultured Bacteroidales bacterium
CTGATCAGCTTCCTGCTTTTTGATCAAAGAGTTAGCCTTACTGGCGATGATTCCTTTTATATAATCAGGGCTTCCGATTTCATTCACTCCTTTACTTACCCATCTTTTCAGGGAGCTTTATACCCTATAGCGCTTTCTTTATTCGTCGCAATCTTCGGTATAAGCCTGTTACCGCTCAAAATATTTTCACTAATTTGTATGCTGGCTTTTATCTATTTGTTTTTTAGGGTTTTACGGAATCGGATTCCATCTACGATATTAGTGATTACTCTATTGGTCATAAGCATTAATTCGTTTGTGATGTATTATGCAAGCCAAACGTATAACGAGGCTTTCTATTTACTGGTACAAATGGCCATGATTCTGGTTTTCTTTCAGGGTTTTATTGATAAGGATGAGGCGGTAACTTTTAAACAAGATATTAAACGGCATTTGATTCTGTCGCTCAGCCTTTTAGCAATTGTGTTAACAAAAAATATTGGATATTCTGCTTTTATTGCAGTTACAGGGTATTTTGTATTGCGCGGGCAATGGAAAAACCTTTTGTATTCCATTGCTGCTTTTGCTTTGGTAATGATTGCTTTTCAAGGAATTAAGTATGCACTTTGGAATGATGAGGGATTACAGATTTCGACGCAGGGTTCAGGATTAATGAACAAAGACTATTACAATCCCCAAGCTGGAAAAGAAGATTTGGCTGGTTTCTACACCCGATTTGTTGATAACTCAAAACTATATTTGTCGAAGCATTTTGTTTCTATTGTTGGCATGAAAAAAGTTGCCCCCGATATGGGGGTGAGTTCCCCAACAACAATCTTAATCTATTTTTTAGCTATTGGTTCACTGATAGTTACCTACAGCAAGAATAAATACCTGTTTTTTGTCGGACTTTTGACTGGTGCTTTTCTTTTGACCACTTTTGTGATCTTGCAGACAAAATGGGATCAGAGCCGACTAATAATACCTGTTGTGCCTTTGTTGATATTGATGTTGTTTTCTTTGATTTATTATGTATCAAGTTTGCCAAAATTGAAAATAGTACAGATTGTAATCCCGGTATTTGCACTGTTGATTTTCTTCCAAAGCCTCGCTGTTACTGCAAGAGCAATAAAAGCAAATAACGATGTTAAAGGAATGTATGGTGGGCTATCGCCCGACTGGAAAAACTATTTAAAAGCCAGTGAATGGGCAGCCACTAATCTTCCTAAGGATGCTGTTATCGCTTGCCGGAAACCTTCAATTTCATTTGTTTATGGAAAAGGCCGTAATTTTTATGGGATCATGCAGTTGCCGTTTTATAGCACTGAAGTTTTCTATCAGAATTGGGCAAAGGAAGAATCATCATATATGCTGTTCAATTATGCCGACTTTAAGGGAAAACAGATTTCGAATGAATTGTATAAAACATTAAAAGAAAATATGTTGGCAATGATTTTTATTGGCGACACGGTATATTTTGCCGATAAATTGAATGACAGCTTACGTAACCGCTATGCTCCCGAAATCAAAACATCTGGGTTTAATTATATTTCTTCAGTCAACGAATTTAAATCAAAAATTGGAGAAGGCAAAATATTGAAATTGTATTATCCTGATTCCCTGCTTAATAGGTTGCAAAATTCAGGTGTAACCCATGTACTTACTGCCAACCTCCGCAGGAATAGTTTCCAAAAAGATGGAATGATAATTAATACGGTTGAGCGGTATGTTGCTTTTGTGCAAGAAAAATATCCTGAAATTTTCACGAAAGTGTCACAAGTTGGCAGTGATGACGATGAACCGGCTGTAATTTCGAAAATCGAGTACGAAAAATATGGTCGTACTTTGAAAAAGAAATAAGGTGAGAATATCCCTCAAATTATTCTACAAAACTATCAGTTTTTGGAGCTACAAAAAGGCTTATCCTATTGACATTTCAAATTACACAGTAAATTATTTATCAAATATCATTTGTTTTTGTTAAAAAAATCAAGGTAAAGTGATTGTAGATAGGCTTTACCTTCTTTTTGTGAAATTGTATCCAACTGGGAATCAGCATTGGTATATTTATTAGCTAAAGTATTATAAATAAATAATTTGTCATTTCTTTGAAAACCAAACCCATTGTTGAACGAAAAATAATAATACGGGATATATTCTGAAGTCAATATATTTTTACTAAATTTAAAATTATCAGGGTTTAAATGAAGTTGATAGAGTAGGGTAGTGGCCAGATCGGTTTGCGAAGCTATGTTTTTGATAACGGTGTCAGTCACTTTTAATGCCCCGCCAAGCCAAATCATAGGGATATGGTATTTTCCTTTATCCTCAATTTCCGAATTCCCAGGTAAACGGCTTCCGTGATCGGCAATAATTATGACCAATGTATTGTCCCACCACTTTCTTGTTTTGGCGACTTTAATAAATTCGCCAAACGAACGGTCGGTATAATGCAAGGAATTGAGGTATTTTGATTCTTCATCCTCACCTTTAATAACCACAGGAACAGGGGTTTCAAAGGGCTCGTGGCTGGTGAGTGTTAATATTGTTTTGAAAAATTTGGTGTCATTATCAGGGGTTTCGCTGAGGCAGCGAGCAAAAACAACATGGTCAAAGGCTCCCCATTTCGATTTCAATTTTTCGGGTGCGAAATCTTTATTCGAAACCATTTTATCAAAACCCGCCTGTACCAAAAACGAACGGTAATTGGCAAAATCCAAAGTGCCTCCATAATAAAAATCGCTCCTATAGCCAGCTTTGTTAAGTTCATTTGGAATAAATGCAAGTTTTTCGGTAAGCTTCTGGTATTTCAATGGCGTTGATCCAGGGAGTGGGGGATATCCTGCCAAAACTGCCGCAATCCCTCTATCTGTGCGGTCGCCAGAAGCATAAATATGATCGAAAAGCACGCCTTCTTTAACAAGTTTATTTAATTCGGGCATGATGCCTTTTCTGCCACCTGTGGCTTCCAATGCTTTGGCAGTTAAGGATTCAGTAATAAAAAGAATGATGTTTGGCCGGTCGGTTTTGAGCAATTCAAGGTTCTTGCCTTCTTTTGGTTGTAAAGGGGAAAGGATTTGCACCAGTTCTGGATCTGTGAAATATACATATTCGCGTTTCAAATCGGAAGATTCGGTAAGCGAAAAACCAACATTCCAAATGGGGTTTATAGCGGCATGGTTGGCGAACTGGCTTTTTGAAAAATAAGCAGTGCTTGTTGTGAGGCTTGCAATGCCAATGCCACCGCGCATTGCAACAGCCAAAAGTAGTGTTATTGGCAGTAGGGCAAATATTGCTTTTTTGCTTTTTACAAGCGAATTGAACAAAGGATTAAATAGCTTTAAATAGCTGATATATAACAACAATGTAAGAATAATTATTCCAAAAACGCCTGCAATAATGGTAAATGTGCTAACGCTTGCAGTCATGGCTTTAAAGTTGGTCATATAAAATAGAGGGGTTCCATCCATACGGAAACCCCAATGCCGATACATAAATAAATCGCCCAAAATGATTACGGAAAATAGAATAAGCAACAATATTGTATAGGAATTATAAAAATATTTTATTGCTTTTGTATTTATAAATGATGTAAAAGTTAGTAATAAAGATGGAATAAAAACAATATAGGAGGCTATTGCAATATCAAGTTTAAATCCATAAATAAATGTTTTTATTATCTCTAAAACAGTGAGTTGCGAAGTGTTTTTAAAATATATTAACAGAAAAGAAACCCTATCCAAGACAAACAATAAGTACCAAAAAACAAAGTAAAGGAAAAATAGTGCAATTCGTTTTTTCATAGTGTGCATCTGCGTTAATACATTGCAAATTTGGTTAAAAAACCCTTCCGACACGCATTTGGTTAAGCATTTTATATTAATTTGGCTATTTGAAAAACGGTATTTGAATATTCAACTAAAAGGAGGAAATGATCCACTATGGAATTGCCGGCGCATGATTTCAGGGAATTGCTCTTAAAAGGGAACTCCCGTTCTTATACTGATTTTGTGGCAGATATTGTTTGTAACCGCCCTGAATTAGTAAGTAATTTGTGGGAAATTTACCTTGCAATGGATGAGCCTGTCTCGCGCCGGGCAGCTTGGATTATTGACATTGCATCGGAAAATAAACCAGATTGGGTCGTGCCTTTCTTGCCACAACTTATCGAAAAATTACCATTGCTTGGCCACGATGGATTAAAACGCCATGCCTTGCGTATGATTGAACGCTTGCCTTTTGCCCAAAACACAGAGGGATTATTGCTGGAAATTGCTTTCAAATGGCTATCGGAACCAACTGAAAGCGTAGCTGTTAAAATGTATTGCATGCAAATATTGTATAGGCTTTCGGCAACCGAGCCGGATATACTTCAGGAATTGTACGATACTATCGAATTCCAGATGGCTGATGGCACGCCTGGGTTTAGGAGTATTGGCAGTAAAATGATGGCCAATATTGACAGGGATATCTTAGGGAGGAAATTGCGATAAAAATGATCCGGATTTTTTTGATATAAATAAAAGATAATGAATAAGATATAAGATTATATTACCGACATATCAATTTGAATGGCCGGCTTTTGTAATGTAGCAATTGGAGGCGGTAAAACATGTGTTTAGGTATTTTGCTTTTCTGTTATGAGTTAATCGGATTAGAATAATAACCGTTTTGTTAGGCTGAATTTGGGGCTTAAAATTGATGGCTTTAAATGTTGGCGTATTAGTATTGGTTTTTGTAAAACAAATATTTACAAATCCCATTTTTTTAGCCAAATATGCTGAAATAAAAAAGGCCTCCATCTTCTGAAAGCCTTGATTTTGTTAATAATTACTTGGTTTTTAAGTGTAGCGAGGACGAGATTTGAACTCGTGACCTTCGGGTTATGAATCCGACGCTCTAACCAACTGAGCTACCTCGCCATGTTTGAGGGATGCAAAATTATCATTTTTTTCGAAACAAACAAACC